>JAHRVZ010000098.1 GCA_019090405.1 Paracoccaceae bacterium | reverse complement strand
GCCTGCAAAGAGGCAGACGTGGCGCGGATGCGGGCGGTTTTGGAACCTGCGATCAGCGTAACCTATGTCGAGGACCGCGCCTTGCTGGCGTTGCAGGGACCATCAGCCGAGACTGTTCTATCTTCGCTGAACCCGGCAGCAGCGGATATGCGGTTTATGGATGTGGCGACTCTATCGTTGAACGGGGCAGAATGCTGGGTGTCACGGTCAGGCTATACTGGCGAAGATGGCTATGAGATTTCAGTGCCTGCGGATGCGGCGGTTGATCTGGCGCGGGTGTTATTGGCGCATGAGGACGTGATGCCCATTGGTTTGGGTGCACGCGACAGTCTGCGGCTTGAGGCCGGTTTGTGCCTTTATGGGCACGACATTGATACCGACACTTTGCCTGCCGAGGCCGGGTTGGTCTGGGCAATTCAAAAAGCCCGCCGCACGGGTGGCGAGCGCGCCGGAGGTTTCCCCGGAGCCGCTGCGGTTCTGACGCAGATCGACACTGGCGCGACGCGCAAACGGGTTGGGTTGCGCCCGGAAGGTCGTGCGCCGATGCGCGAAGGCGTCGAGATTTTTGCCGGAACCGAGGGCGGCGCGCCAATTGGGCGGATCACGTCGGGCGGCTTTGGCCCGACGGTTGGCGGTCCCGTTGCAATGGGCTATGTGCCCGATGACCTAACTGCGCCGGGAACGGTGGTTTATGGAGAATTGCGCGGCAAAAGACGCCCGCTGACGGTGACAAAGCTGCCCTTTGTGGCGGCTGGATTTAAACGATAAAGCAATAGGGATAACGATATGAAATATACTGAAGAACACGAATGGTTGCAGGAAGAAGGCGACCTGATGGTTGTTGGCATCACCACTCATGCGGCCGAACAACTTGGTGATGTTGTGTTTGTGGAACTGCCCGAGGCAGGCACCACTGTGACCAAAGACGAAGAGATCGTCGTGATCGAAAGCGTCAAAGCCGCGTCCGACATTCTGGCACCATTGGACGGTGAAATCGTCGAGGTAAACCCGGCACTTGAGGACAATCCGGGGTTGGTAAACGAAGACGCCACCGGGGCTGCCTGGTTCTTCAAGATGCGGGTGTCGGATGCGTCGCCTTTGGCGGATTACATGGATGAGAGCGCCTATAACGCCTTTATTGGTTAGTGCTCAGCAATGCCGGGGACAATCTGGCGGGAATTTTAGAAACTTGAATATGAGCGCAATGCGCTGGGTATGGGGTATGTGATGACGTTTAAGCCGATCGAGTATTTGCCGTATGATTTTGCCAACCGTCGTCATATCGGACCATCTCCTGCCGAGATGGCGGCTATGCTGGATGTGGTCGGTGTGGACAGCCTTGATGCACTGATCGACGACACAATACCGCCCATGATCCGCCAAGAACAGCCGCTGGATTTCGGCAAGGCCAAATCGGAACGTGAACTGCTGTTTCACATGCGCCGGGTGGCGGACAAGAACAAGGTTCTGACCTCGCTGATCGGGCAAGGCTATCACGGCACGGTGACGCCGCCCGCAATCCAGCGCAATATTCTGGAAAACCCGGCTTGGTACACATCATACACGCCTTATCAGCCGGAAATTTCGCAAGGCCGCCTCGAAGCGTTGCTGAATTTCCAAACCATGGTCAGTGATCTGACCGGGTTGGAAATTGCCAATGCGTCGCTGCTGGACGAAGCGACGGCCTGTGCCGAAGCCATGACCATGGCGCAGCGGGTGTCCAAGTCCAAAGCGACGGCGTTCTTTGTTGATGAAAACTGCCATCCGCAGAACATTGCGGTGATGCAAACGCGGGCTGCTCCGCTGGATATCCAGATCATCATCGGGTGTCCGGATGATCTGGATGCCGCTGCCGTCTTTGGCGCGATTTTCCAGTACCCCGGTACAAACGGACATCTGCGTGATTTCACCAATGAGATTACCGCACTACATGAAAACAAAGCGATTGGTGTCATAACTGCTGATCCGTTGGCGCTGACTTTGCTGAAAGAACCGGGCGCGATGGGCGCCGATATTGCGGTTGGCACGACGCAGCGGTTTGGCGTTCCGATGGGCTATGGCGGTCCACATGCGGCCTATATGGCGACCAAATCGAAACTGGCGCGGTCAATGCCGGGGCGCATTGTCGGAGTGTCGATCGACAGCCATGGCAACCGCGCCTATCGGTTGTCATTGCAAACCCGCGAACAGCATATTCGCCGCGAAAAGGCGACGTCAAATGTTTGCACAGCACAGGCTTTGCTGGCGGTAATGGCGTCGTTTTATGCGGTGTTTCACGGGCCAAAGGGGCTTACGGCGATTGCCCAGCGTATTCACCGCAAAACGGTTCGCATGGCGCGTGGCCTTGAGGCGGCGGGCTTTAAGGTCGAACCGGAACATTACTTTGATACGATCACGGTGGATGTTGGCCTGTTGCAACGCGGCGTTTTGCAGGCGGCCGTGCGCGAAGGGCTGAACCTGCGCCGCGTTGGCACAACCAAGGTTGGGATCACGCTGGATGAAAACACCCGTCCCGCGACGATCAGGGCGGTATGGAAAGCGTTTGGCATCATTATGGAGGTCGACAATGAAACCTCGGAATATTGTCTGCCGGATGACCTTTTGCGTACCTCTGATTTCCTGACCCATCCGGTGTTTCACATGAACCGGGCCGAGACCGAGATGATGCGCTATATGCGGCGCTTGGCGGATCGTGATCTGGCGCTGGATCGCGCGATGATCCCGCTGGGGTCGTGCACGATGAAATTGAATGCTGCGGCTGAAATGATGCCGATCACATGGCCGGAATTTTCGCAACTGCACCCCTATGTGCCGGATGATCAGGCGCTGGGCTATCGCGAAATGATTGACGATTTGTCGTCCAAACTGTGTGATATTACCGGCTATGACGCGATTTCCATGCAGCCAAATTCGGGCGCTCAGGGAGAGTATGCCGGATTGCTAAGCATCGCAGGTTGGCACCGCGCACAGGGGCAGGGGCATCGTAATATCTGTCTGATTCCGATGTCAGCACATGGCACCAACCCGGCCAGTGCGACTATGGTGGGCTGGAAAGTCGTGCCGGTTCAATCGCTTGAAAACGGTGATATTGATGTGGACGATTTCCGTGCCAAGGCCGAAATGCATTCAGAGAACCTTGCCGGCTGTATGATTACCTATCCCAGCACCCATGGTGTATTCGAGGAATCTGTCATGGATGTTTGCGCGCTGGTGCATGAACACGGCGGGCAGGTTTACATTGATGGCGCCAATATGAACGCGATGGTTGGTCTGGCGCGTCCTGGTGATGTTGGTGGCGATGTATCGCATTTGAACCTGCATAAAACATTCTGCATTCCCCACGGGGGAGGTGGTCCCGGAATGGGACCAATTGGCGTTAAATCACACCTGATTGAACATTTGCCCAGTGATCCGGAATGCGGCACCCAAGGCGCGGTTTCCGCTGCGGCCTATGGGTCGCCGTCGTTACTGCCAATTTCATGGGCGTATTGCCTGATGATGGGGGGCGAAGGGCTGACGCAGGCGACGCGGGTGGCCATTTTGAACGCCAACTATATTGCGACTCGGTTGGATGGGGCGTTTGAGGTGCTGTATCGCGGCAAATCCGGTCGCGTGGCGCATGAGTGCATCATTGATACGCGCCCCTTTGCCGACAGCGCCGGGGTTAGTGTCGACGATATCGCCAAACGCCTGATCGACAGCGGGTTTCACGCCCCAACAATGAGCTGGCCAGTGGCGGGCACTTTAATGGTCGAGCCGACTGAGTCAGAGACAAAGGCTGAACTGGACCGGTTTTGTGACGCGATGCTGGCGATCCGGGCTGAGATTGCCGAGATTGAAGCTGGGCG
>JAHRVZ010000097.1 GCA_019090405.1 Paracoccaceae bacterium | reverse complement strand
GCCCAGGGATTGTTGCGGGCCTTTGACGGTCCTCTTGCGGCCCCCTCGGCCAACCTGTCGGGCCGCATCAGCCCAACCACAGCGGACCATGTGATGGCGGGTCTTGAGGGCAGGATTGCAGCCATCGTTGACGACGGTCCATGTACCGTCGGTTTGGAATCTACCATCGTCGGTCTTGTCGGTACGCCAACCCTGCTGCGCCCCGGTGGTTTATCTATCGACAGAATCGAGGCTGAATTAGGCTTTAAACTGTTGCGCCCCGACAGCGACGCACCCCTCACGGCACCAGGACAGCTTGTTTCGCATTACGCGCCGACTGCGCCTGTAAGGTTAAATGCAGATCAGGCCCGGAATGACGAAGTTCTGCTGGGTTTTGGCGCAATGGACTGCGATCTGAACCTGTCTGCAAAGGGTGATCTGACGCAAGCTGCGGCCAATCTGTTTGACTATCTGCACCGGCTTGACGCCACTGGCAGACCTATTGCTGTGGCCCAGATCCCAGACAAAGGTCTGGGGGTTGCAATCAACGACCGCCTAAACCGCGCCGCCGCACCGCGTGACTAGGCAGAGGCATTGAAGCAGGCGGTTCATCTACAACCAATCCCGTCAGGCGCGACCTGCCTTTGCCGATAAAACCAATGGATCAATGCCAAGCGTTTTAAGTGCCGCAGACCATTTTTCGCCGTCATCCAGATCGTAAACCAATTCGTTTGTAGCCTCGGTGGTAAGCCAGCCATTGCGACCAATCTCATCCTCAAGCTGCCCACCACCCCAGCCCGCATAGCCTAACATCATCAAAGATTGTTTTGGTCCCGTTTCAAGGGCAATATCCTCAAGGATGTCCAATGTGGCCGTCATGCTGAACCCATCTGATATCTTTAGCGTCTGCAGGTTCGACGTATAATCCGCCGAATGCAGCACAAAACCACGGGCGCGTTCGACGGGGCCGCCAAAATATACTGGTAGAGTGCTGGCCGGATCGGTTGCTTTGATTTCAAGTTGCTCGAGTAAATCAGACAGGCGCACATTTGGTGTCGGTTTGTTAACGATCAGCCCCATGGCTCCGTCTTCGCTGTGGCTGCAAATGAAAACCACCGAATGCTCAAACCGCGGGTCACCGGTTCCGGGCATCGCTATCAGTATTTTGCCGGTCAGGTCCATGTGCGTATCGCCTTTGTCTTGTAGCTTGAAGGCTAGCGTGCTGCGTCTCTCACAACATGGCAATCTCACGACTGCCGCGCAAGGTGTCAGATCACCCAAACGCAAAGTTACACCGTGTTGACCCGAATGTGACTTGGCAAATGCCAATAAAGTGCCCATTTGTATAGCATGTTCAAACACCTGATCCCTGCCATATTGCTTGGCCTGGCCCTTTCTGAGCCAACCCATGCCGGTGGCATGGATGACTTGGCGCAACTGGATGTGCTGGACGGTGGCCTGACCAAAAACGGCACTTATAGTGCAGCACTCAGATTAACCTTACCTGAGGGTTGGAAAACCTATTGGCGGGCGCCCGGTGACGCCGGTATTCCGCCGCGTTTTGACTGGCGTGGCTCGCGCAATGTCGAATCAGTTAACATCACATGGCCAAGCCCGGAAGTGTTTGAGCAGAACGGGCTTCAGACCATTGGTTATGTAACTCAGCTGATCCTGCCGATCGAAATTTTCCCCGCTCGCGCCGACCGCCCGATTCGTCTGAAAGGCGAGATGGAATTTGGCATGTGCAAAGAGGTCTGTATTCCCGGCGCGTTGAAATTTGACCATAACGTTAACGCCGACGCCGCGCGCAATCCGACGATTGTTGCGGCTTTGGCCGAGCGCCCTTATTCCGCATCCGAAGCCCGCGTGACCACTGCGTCTTGTCGGCTGTCGCCCACCAAGGACGGCATGCAGATCACCGCGCAAATTGCGATGCCACCCGCAGGTGGGCGCGAGGTTGCGGTGATTGAACCGGGCAATCCAACGCTTTGGTCCGCAGGGTCCAGCACCAAGCGATCTGGCAACACTCTGACCGCCACAACGGAACTGGTGAACACCAAGCCGGGCAGTTTTGCGCTGGACCGTTCAAACATCCGCATCACGGTGCTTGGGCAAAATTATTCTGTCGACATTCAGGGCTGTGACGCCGGGTGAAAAAACGCCCCCTTCTAGGTGCGATTGCTATTGTTATTCGCAATGATCAGGTACTGCTGGCCAAGCGCCGCAAAAACCCAGACAGCGGACTTTGGGGCTTTCCCGGTGGCCATGTCGAATTGGGCGAAACCGCTTTGGCAGCAGCAGTGCGTGAATTGCAGGAAGAAACCGGCATTATCGCAAATCCGGTTGAATATCTCACCAATACCGACCTTTTGATCCACAACCCGGACGGTTCAATTGCGTTGCATTATCTGCTGGCCGGCGTTTTGTGCGACTATGTCAGCGGCACCGTACAGGCCGCGGATGATGTCAGCGATGCCCGATGGTTTAACTGCGACGACGTCCGCGCAGGGTCGATCCAAATGAGCGAGCGCGTCGCCGAGTTCATGGATATGGCACTGACCCGCCTAGCCTAGACTCACACTTGCGGCGTGCGCTGGTTTTGGCGCGCGACGAACATGGCTGCAATCAGAAAAACCACGGCAACAATCACCAGAGCGCCGGGCAGGAACAACAGCAATCCCGCGCGCATCGGTGTAAACCCAAAATCATAAGCTGCCAGCCAGAGTGGCAATGATCCATTCAGCAGAACCCAGCCCAGCGTTGCCGACAGCCACCCCAATACCAGCGCCCATGTGACAATCATGACGCCCCGCAGACCGCGACTGCGCTCACCAAAGGCGCGGCGCATCGCGGCCAGTGGGCGACCGATGTCTTTTTGCATTGCGACCAATGCCGGAACCAGCAGCAGTACCAGAAACATGCCAAAGCCCAGACCATAAACCAACGTAATCACCGTTGGTTTCAGAAACTGCGCCTGTTGCGATTTCTCATACAGCAGCGGCGCCAGACCCAGCACCGTGGTCATCGTCGTCAGCATCACCGGCCGCAGCCGATCCGATGCACCGTCGATAATCGACGGAATCAGCCCGCGATCTTCGGCGTATTGGTCAATCGTTGTCACCAGCACAATGGAATCGTTGATGATGATCCCAGTCATTCCAAGCATACCAACCACGGTGAACATACTTAGCGGCACATCCCACGCCTGATGGCCATAGATCGTGCCGACCAAACCAAATGGAATAATCGCCATCACCACCAATGGTCGCGTCCAGCTTGCAAACACCCAGGCCAGCACCAGATAAATACCGGTCAGGCACAGGATCAGCCCGGTGCGTGCATCGCTGAGAAAATCGCTTTCTTGCTCGCTAAGGCCCGCCAGTTGCCATTCTACTTGTCGTTCACTTGCGATCCTGGGCAGAATTTCAGTTTTCAGGGCCGCAGTAATTTCTTCGGCGCGTGCCGGATCATCTTCGGAAATGTCGCCGGTGACTGAAATCAAACGTATCCCGTTTTCGCGTCGCACCGTCGAAAACCCGCTGCGTTGCGTCACGCTGACAATATCGGCCAGTGGCACATAATTGCCTTGTGGAGTGCGCATCTGGGTGCGTTCCAGAAAGTCTGCTGTCAACTCGCCCTCGGGCAGTTCCACCCGGATCGCGGCGCTGCGTGGCCCATCCGGATAGGTCGCCGCCTCGATCCCGTTCAGTCGCGCGCGCAACGCCCGGCCCAAAGCATCAATCGTAAAGCCCAGCGCCTGCCCCTGTGCGGTCAGATCCAAAATAATCTCTTCCTTGTCATAGGCCAGATTGTCCTGCACGGCGGACACTTCGGAATAGCGCAGCAATGCGGCCTGCAAATCCTCGGACGCAGTTTTTAGCGTGGCCACATCCGCGCCGTAAAACTGTACATCCAGATTGTCGCCGCCCGGCCCGGATCGCCATCCACGGAACGAAACGATTTCGGCCAGAGGATGATGGTTCACCGCGTCCTGCAGTTCGGCAACAAAGGCAAAACTGGAATAGGGGCGCAGATCGGCGTCAATCAACTCGATTGAGATGCCGCCAAGCAGATCCCGGTCTTTGGCATCGACACCCGACAACCCCCAACCGGCATTCCCGCCAATTTCCGCCATGACATAATCCAGAGGATTGCGACCATGACGTTCTTCGTATTCGGCACCCAGCGCCTCAGTGGCACGCTGCAATTCACGCATCATGGCAATTGAATCGTCGCGTGTCGCGCCCTCGACCATGGCAAAATTACCGGTCACCGAACCCCGTTCAGGTGCATTAAAGAACCGCCATTGCACATCACCGCGAATGAACACGGCGATCTGACTGGCCAGCAAAACCAAAGCCCCGGCAAGCACAACATAACGAAGTTGAACAACCAACCGGATAAACGGGCGGAACAACCTACGCCTGGCCCACAAAAAGCCCCGGTTCACAATGCGATTGGGCAGATCATACCAGTGCTGTTTGGCCGAATGGGCAATGGCATGGGACATATGGTTCGGCAGGATCAAGAAACATTCCACCAGCGAGGCAATCAGCACAACGATCACGGTAAACGGAATATCACGGATCAGATCGCCAAAGCGCCCACCAATTGCTGTGAGGCCAAAAAAGGCAATCACTGTGGTCAACGTTGCAGCAAACACCGGCATCGCCATCCGCCGTGCCGCGTTTTCGGCGGCCACGACCGGGTGTTCACCAAGGTGCCTTGCCCGGAAATCAGCGTGCTCACCCACCACGATGGCGTCATCCACCACAATGCCAAGGGTAATAATCAGACCAAACAGGCTTATCATATTTATCGTCAAGCCGGCGGCATACATCAGCGCAATGGCGGCAAACATCGCCACCGGAATCCCTGCGGCCACCCAGAACGCAACCCGCGCATTCAGGAACAAAAACAGCAACGCCACCACCAGACCCAAACCCATCAGGCCATTGTCGATCAGGATGTTCAGCCTGGCGCTGATGGCTTCGGCCCTTGTGCGTATCAGTTCGATTGTTACACCTTGCGGCAGACTGGCCTGCATCTCTTCGGCCACCTGTTCAACATCGCGCTGAATGCCGATGGCATCACCGCCGTTCGAGCGGTCAATCCGAATTGAAATAGCTGGGTTCGCACCAACAAAATAGCCGCGATTACGGTCTACGCCTTCAACCCTGATCTGTGCCACATCGCCAACTGTCAGGGTCGAGCCATCCGGATTCGAACGCAGAACGATCCCTGCTATGTCCTCGGGTGTTCGTTTTTCTATCCCGGTTCGCACCCGCGCATTTGCTCCGGAAATATCACCCGCCGGATCGGCATCCACCTCTTCGCCAATAGCCGCGGCGATTTCGGCCATGCTGACGTCATAGGCGATCAGATTAGAGGACGGGACTTCGACGATGGTTTCCGGGGCAGCCACCCCGCGAATTGAGCTGCGCGTTACCCCAACGGCAAACAGCCTTGTCACAAATTCATCGGCGAATAATGCCAGTTGAGCAGGCGCAACCGGCCCCGAGATTACCACGTCAGTGACCCGGTCCCGCCAGGTTCCGCGACGCACTTTGGGGTCGTCCGCCTCGGCAGGTAATGTCGAAACGGCGTCGACTGCCGCCTGCACATCATCCGCAGCACGTGCCATATCCCAACCCGGTTCAAAATCCAGCTGGATTTTGGCACTGCCCTCTTTCGAGGTCGAAGAAGAGCTTTCGACACCGTCCACGGCCAACAGCGCAGGTTCCAGAATTTGCACAATGGCACCGTCGACATCTTCGGCGCCGGCACCTTCCCATTCGATATTGACCCGCACATTATCAAGGATCACATCCGGAAAAAACTGCGCCCGCATGTTTGGCATGGACGCCGCGCCAAGGACCAGAAGCACAACCAATAACAGGTTTGCAGCGGTGCGATGTCGGGTGAAATACGACAACACCCCGCCAGCGGCCCGTGGTATGTCGCGGATCACCACGTCGTTTTCCCTTGCACGTCACTAGTGGCCGCAGCCGTTTTCTTTAAAAGAAAACGGTCCGGAAAATTTGAAATTTTCCGCTTCGCCGTCGCGCTAGTTTCGCAAATGTTTGCCATTTCAACCGCTAGCCCCCGATCCGCGATTCAATGCGTGCGACCAACTTGGCTGAAACTTTGGCTTCTCTCAGCTGACTTAGCACCCGGGCCTTTGCCTCGGCTGGCATACGATCATTGCCATCGACAAATGCCACCAGCTTGGCGCGCCTTTCATCGCTCAGATCCAGCATCTCGGGTTCGGCAGCGACTTCATCCATCGCGTCCTGCAACACCCGCACCCGGATACCCGCGCCTAACAGTGGCGTGCGCCCCTGCACCACGTCGCGCCCGGCAAGCCCGGTGCCGCGAACCAAAACATCATCCCCCTGACGACGCATCAATTGCACTGGCAAGGTTTCCAGCCGGTTTTCTTCGTCCACCACCAGAACCGTCCCATTCGCGTCCAGCGCCGAGGCCGACAAACGAACAACATTTTCCAATGGCGGCTCTTGCACCATCACGGTGACAAAATCCCCCGGCTTGAACCCCGGCGCGCTGCCCAGTCGGGCGAATATCAACCGACCTGACAATCCTTGTCCGGTTGCAGCACCATCGCGGCTGATCCGGCCATGTGCCAGTAAATCTGCACCTGTCACATCCAGTGAAACCGTTACCGGAGCTTGCACCAGTTTGCCGTTCGCGTCTAAAATTCGGGCGTATTGTGCCGTCGAAATTCGAAAGGCAACTTCAAGAGCATCCGGATCGACCAATAACGCCAGTTTTTCGTTGGCCGACACCAGATGCCCCTCGACTAACGATACTTCGCTTAGCGTTCCATCAAACGCTGCCGTAAGCTGTGTTTCCTGCAGGTCCCGTTCGGCCCCTTCAAGTGCGATTTCAGCGCGCGCAAGCCGGGTTGCGGCCTGATCTATCCGTGCTTCGGCCGAGGCCACCGACAAACGGCGAGACAGGACTGCCTGACGTGCCGACGCCGCCGCCAGTTCCGCAATTTCAACCTGAGCAGACGTGCCGACGCCGCGCTGTTTCAGATCAACCTGACGGTCAAACGCATGTGTGCGCAGTTCGGCCTGATCCTCTGCCGCCACCAGTTCATCCGAGGCCAGCAACAGCGCCCTCTGCGCATCGCGACCTTCGGCCTTGGCATCCAGCAGATCGCTTTGCACCCGATCCAGCGCCGCCT
>JAHRVZ010000096.1 GCA_019090405.1 Paracoccaceae bacterium | reverse complement strand
TGTTTAGCCGTGTTTAGCCGTGTTTAGCCATGCGACTGTATAATGAATTGGATTTACTCTAAAATCCAGTCTCCGCCACTGGTTTTGCATCGACGTGTGCGAATTTCCCGTGCGGTTTGAATGCCCTTAGGGTGCACGAGGTGTCGCAGTTGGACACAGTTTGCCTGCACCGAAACCAATTCCGCCAGACCATATGACCGGGTCGCATCGTTTTTCCACTGGACCGTCGCCCCTTTGCGCGGAGTGACGTTGGAATACAGGGTCGCGGCCTGTTGAGTCATGATTTCAAAGTCATCGGGTGACAGGCCACTATCTGACAGTATTTTCGAGATTGATTTGGCATCAGAGGCCGAACAGGTCAGCCCCGCCGCTATACAAATCAGGCCCGCCAGAAGCAGATTTTTCATCTGAAGTTCATCCTTTGGTTCCCAAGACCTACAAGTCACATACAACAGTACCATTGTCCCGGCATCTGGCAAAGCAACATGTACGGAAAGCACATTTTCAAAAAAAGGCGAATAAACCTGTTATCCCGCCATGTCTAGCAATAGCTTTGCAGCACGCGTCATAGTCCACCTGACCAAACGCAATGAACTGCAGGAAACCCCATGACCAACCGCACATATTACGCCCCCCAAGGAGGGCATCCGGGACAGGATCAGATAATGACCGACCGGGCGATGTTCACCGAGGCTTACGCCGTGATTCCCAAAGGCTCTATGCGTGATATCGTGACCAGTGCGCTACCGTTCTGGGATCGCACGCGGCTATGGGTTCTGTCCCGTCCACTAAGTGGATTTGCCGAAACCTTTTCGCAATACATCATGGAGGTCCAACCCGGTGGAGGAAGCGATCGCCCTGAAACCGACGGCAATGCACAAGGTGTTTTGTTCGTGGTCGAGGGGACTGTGCAACTGACCATTGGTGGCAATAGCCATGACCTTGGCCCCGGCGGATATGCCTATATCCCGGCGGGGGCCAGTTGGACGCTTCGCAACAACAGTGACAGCACCGCGCGATTTCACTGGATACGCAAAGCCTATGTCGCCGTTGACGGGATTACAGCACCCGAGGTCTTGATAACCAACGAGACCGATATCGACCCTGTTGTTATGCCCGACACAGAGGGGCGTTGGGCCACAACGCGGTTCGTGGACCCTGCGGACATGCGCCATGACATGCATGTGACGATTGTGACTTTTCAGCCCGGAGGTGTGATTCCGTTTGCCGAGACGCACGTGATGGAACACGGGCTTTATGTGCTTGAGGGCAAAGCTGTCTACCGACTTAATCGTGATTGGGTCGAAGTCGAGGCCGGAGATTACATGTGGCTGCGCGCCTTTTGCCCGCAGGCATGTTATGCAGGTGGACCCGGACCGTTCAGATATTTGCTTTATAAGGATGTGAACCGGCATATGCCGCTTTAGATCGTGAAACACCGATCTGGTCTGGACTTTTTACCCGTCAAAGTGGCAAAGTCCGGGACTAAGGAAACCAACCCTCGCAGGGCGGAGCGCAAATATGAAGAAAATGGCATTGTTAGCAGTTTTACTGGGCGCCGCAGGTTGCGCGGACTACGATCCAAATTTGCTGTTTACGGATAAAACCTGGGGAAATGACGTCCAAACCACATATATGGGCCGCTCATGGCAAATTTCACACAACTCCGAAGACCTGAACTCGATCCGGGCCATTCAGGACAATAACAATCTGAACCCCTTTGGGCGGCCTGCAATGCGCAAATCCATTCAGGCGACTCGCGCGATTGAACAATCCACCGGGTGCAAAGTGGTTCGAAATTCGCTTTATAAGAATGTTTCAGATGTGTTTTACGCTGACGTGGCCTGCACCAACAAGTCTGAAGGCTAAAGCCAGCCTAGCCAGCGCCTATTGCTGCTGACAATTGCCGCGCGGCGTCCGTCACATATTCTGCAAGTCGGGGAATGGCGCTGTCTGTAATGCGGCTGGTCGGACCTGAAACAGACAATCCGGCGACGGCCTCGCCAAATGCCCCATAAACCGGCGCCGCAATACAGCGCATGCCCTGCGTTTTCTCGTCCGCATCCACTGCATAGCCACGCGCCCGGCTACTGGCCAGATCCTGATCAAGGGCTGCGCGATCCGTAAGTGTTTGATCGGTGTAACGTGTCAAACCACGCCCTGACAAAATGGTTTCCCTTCGATCTTGCGGCATAAACGCAAGCAGCGCCTTGCCAATGCCGGAGGCGTGCATTTCGGACAAGCTGCCGGGTGGGAAAAAGGCGCGGATATTGGAATGGGTTTCGACCTGACTGACAAAGAGCACCTCTGCATCTTTTTCGATGCCCAGATTGGCGGTTTCCCCGGTCGCCTGCATCAACTGTCGCAGTATCGGGCGGGCACGGTCCACAAGGCTGGTGCGGCGCAGGAAATGAGCGCCGATCAGATAGGCGCCGGCGCCGACATTCCAGACCTGCGCCGCCTCGTCAAATTCGACCAAACCGCGCCCCTCAAATGTAATCAGCACACGGTACACCGTGGCCGGGGATTGGCTCAGATCAGACGCCAGACCCGACAAAGTCGCGCCACCTATCTCGCCCAACCGTTGTAAAACGACGATGGCACGATCAAGCGATTTGATCGTGTTCTGGTCAGTCTTGTCGTGCCAATCCCGCGGGCGACCGCGCGCACGTCGTTTAGGTTGGTGTGTGGGTTTGAGGTCAGGCATTGGATATTTTTACCAAAATGAAAAACTATTTTATAATATGAAAAATGTAACATCCTGTAAATACTTATGTTTCACCGGGACAATTGAGAAATCACGAATTTTCGAAATAATTGCGAGTACGATTGTCACTGTCTAATCTGGTTGCAAGCAACGACAGGAGACAGCTATGACTACCCAGAACCCCGTGTTCATTCCCGGCCCGACCAACATACCGGACGAGATTCGCAAAGCCTGCGACATGGCAACGATTGACCACCGCTCGGCGGCGTTTGGCAACATTCTGCATCCGGCCCGCGCGGGCGTTCAGCAGGTTCTCAAAAGTACATCTGCCGAAGTGTTTATCTTTCCGTCTTCGGGCACCGGGGGCTGGGAGACAGCGCTGACCAATACATTGTCGCCCGGCGATCATGTTCTGGTGGCGCGCAATGGCATGTTTTCGCATCGTTGGATTGATATGTGTCAACGGCTTGGTCTGAGTGTCGAAGTTGTGCAAACGCCCTGGGGCGAGGGTATTTCAGCGGATCGTTACGGCGAAATACTGGCCGCAGACACCGATCACCGGATCAAAGCGGTTCTGGCCACGCATAACGAAACCGCAACCGGCGTTGTTTCTGATATTGGTGCGATCCGTAAGGCGATGGACCGGGCGGTGCATCCGGCATTGTTGTTTGTTGATGGGGTCAGCTCGATCGGGTCGATGGATTTTCAGTTTGATGACTGGGGCGTCGATGTCGCCGTCACCGGATCGCAAAAAGGGTTCATGTTACCTGCCGGTCTGGGCATCCTTGGGTTCAGCGAAAAAGCGATGGCTGCGCGTGGCGATGCGGCTTTGAACCGAGTGTACTTTGATGTGCGGGACATGGAAAAGGGCTATGCCAACAACGCTTATCCCTATACGCCCCCTGTTGGCCTGATGAACGGTCTGAAACTGGGCTGTGAAATGTTGCTAGGCGAAGGACTGGACAACGTCTTTGCCCGTCATCACCGCATTGCCCAAGGCGTTCGGCAAGCCGTCGCTAGTTGGGGGATGGAGTTATGCGCGGTCTCGCCTGAGCTGTATTCTGACACTGTAAGTGCAATCAAAACGCCCGAAGGATTTGACGCCACAGAAATCGTCAACCTTGCCGCCCGAAAATACAATGTCGCCTTTGGTGTCGGTCTTGGAGAGGTTGCAGGCAAGGTATTCCGCATCGGCCATCTGGGCAGCATGTCCGATGTCATGGCCCTAAGCGGAATTGCCACGGCTGAAATGGTGATGGCTGATCTGGGGCTGGACATCCGGCTTGGGTCAGGTGTTGCCGCGGCGCAGGATTATTACCGCCAGTCTGCCAAACAATTGCAGCAATTTGCCGCGTGAGAGGCCCGATCATGATTATCCCCACCTATCAGGATGTTCTGGACGCGCACGCCCGCATCAAGCCCTTTATCCACCGCACACCGGTTCTGACCTCGACGTATTTTGATGACCTGACCGGCGCCGAACTGTTCTTTAAGTGTGAAAACTTTCAAAAGGCCGGGGCGTTCAAAGTGCGTGGTGCCTCAAACGCAGTCTTTGGGTTAAGCGACGAATTGGCCGCCAAGGGCGTTGCAACGCATTCGTCGGGCAACCACGCGCTTAGCCTGAGTTATGCCGCCGGTCGGCGCGGTATTCCGTGCCATGTGGTCATGCCGCGCACCGCACCCGAAGCCAAAAAGGCTGCCGTGCGCGGTTATGGCGGAATGATCACCGAATGCGAGCCCTCGACCAGCAGTCGAGAAGAGGTCTTTGCGCAGGTTCAGGCAAAAACCGGGGCCGAGTTTGTGCATCCTTATAACGACGCGCGGGTGATTGCCGGTCAGGGCACCTGTTCGCTGGAACTAATTGATCAGGTTTCGGGTCTGGACATGGTTATTGCCCCTATTGGCGGCGGCGGGATGATTTCCGGCACCTGTCTGGCCTTGTCCAACGCGGCCCCTGATGTGGCGATTTATGCCGCAGAACCCAAGCAAGCTGATGATGCCTATCGCAGCTTTCAGGCCGGGTATATCATTGCCGATGATGCACCGGACACTGTGGCGGACGGGCTGAAGGTGCCGCTAAAAGATTTGACCTGGCATTTTGTGTCTCGTCACGTCACCGATATTCTGACCGCCAGTGACCCGGAAATCGTCGCCGCGATGAAACTGACGTGGCAGCGTATGAAAACCGTGATGGAGGCCAGCAGTGCTGTGCCTTTGGCGACAATACTAAAGAACAAAGACCTGTTTGCCGGCAAACGTGTGGGCGTCATCATTACCGGTGGCAATGTCGACATGGATGCCCTGCCATGGACCAAATGATAAAGGAGTTTATCCAATGAATGCCCCTGCAAATTTCGACAACCTTGAAGTTGGCTATGACGTACCAGCCCTGCCCGGCATGAACGAAGCTGATATTCAGACGCCCTGTCTGGTGCTGGATCTGGACGCGTTGGAACGCAACATTACCAAGATGGGTAATTTGGCCAAATCCATGGGTGTGCGTCACCGGGTGCATGGCAAGATGCATAAATCTGTTGATGTGGCTTTATTGCAGGAACGTCTTGGCGGGTCTTGCGGGGTGTGCTGTCAAAAAGTGTCCGAAGCCGAAGTCTTTGCCCGTGGCGGCATCAAAGACGTACTGGTCAGCAATCAGGTGCGTGACCCGGCCAAAATCGACCGTTTGGCAAGGTTGCCGAAATTGGGCGCCCGCACGATCTGTTGTGTGGATGACATCGCCAATGTGGCCGACCTGAGTAAAGCCGCCGTGAAACACGGCACCGAGATCGAGTGCATTGTCGAAATTGACTGCGGTGCCGGGCGTTGCGGTGTGACGACAACGCCTGCTGTGGTCGAGATTGCACAGGCAATTGATGCGGCGGACGGGCTGAAGTTTTCCGGCATTCAGGCCTATCAGGGCGCGATGCAGCATTTGGATGCTTATGACGATCGCAAGGAAAAGCTGGATATTGCCATCGCGATGGTGGCTGATGCTGTGGCCGGATTGAAGGCCATGGGGCTTGCGTGCGATATTGTCGGCGGCGGCGGAACCGGGTCGTATTATTTTGAAGGCAATTCGGGTGTTTATAACGAACTGCAATGCGGGTCTTATGCGTTTATGGATGCCGATTATGGTCGTATTCTGGACAAGGATGGCAACCGTATAGATCAGGGAGAATGGGAAAACGCCCTGTTCATCCTGACCTCGGTGATGAGCCACGTAAAACCGGATATTGCTGTTGTGGACGCAGGCCTAAAGGCGCAATCGGTGGACAGTGGGTTGCCTACAGTGTTTGGACGCGACGACGCGGTGGCCTATATGAAATGCTCGGATGAACATGGTGTCGTAGCCGATCCGGACGGTGTTCTAAAGGTCAATGACAAGCTGAAACTCGTACCGGGGCACTGTGATCCGACGTGTAATGTGCATGATTGGTATGTCGGTGTGCGTGACGGCAAGGTGGAAACGCTGTGGCCGGTATCGGCGCGTGGCAAAGCCTACTGAGGCTGGAATCTTAGACAAATAGAAGAAAGGGCTGTTATGTGGATTGTACCTGAGGCGGCGATTGCCGATCTGATTTCGGCTGAGGCCAGCTTTGCCGCTGTCGAGGCTGTGTTTGGCGCCATGTCACGCGGTGATGCGTATAATTTCCCAGTGATCCGCGAGGCGATTGGGCATGGCGATGCTTTGTATGGCTTTAAGTCGGGGTTTGATCGGGCTGGGTTGAACCTGGGGCTGAAATCCGG
>JAHRVZ010000095.1 GCA_019090405.1 Paracoccaceae bacterium | reverse complement strand
GCGCGCTGATCTGCGGGTGCATTGATGCGCAGCGTTGCACTGCGTGCCAGCTCATCCGCCCAGCGGTCTGCCAATCGACCCGAGGCCAAAGACAACGCCAGCGCAAACACCGCCAGAAAGGCCATTGCCCCGGAAACAAATAACGTCAATTGCGCCGTAAATCCACTTGGCGGCACCACACGATCCGCTTGCGGGTCGCCTAGCAGGTAATTGCGGATTGAACCCGCGCTCATAAATCCGCCCCAGCCAATTGCAAACGTCGATCTGAAATGCGCAGTACACGCGCCTGAACCTGGCTTTTTGCGGCCCGGATCAATGCCAGATCGTGGCTGGCGATCATCACGGTTTTACCCATCTTGTTCAGCTCGATCAGCAATTGCAGCAACCGCTGCGACATTTCCCAATCGACATTGCCCGTCGGCTCATCCGCCAATATCACATCTGGCGACATGATCACCGCGCGGGCCAAAGCAGCACGCTGCCTTTCGCCCCCCGACAGCTCTGGTGGTAACGCATCTGCGCGCTCGGCCAGACCAACCCAGTTTAGCAATTCGTTCAGGTTTTCACTTTCCTGTGCCGGATCACGCCCCGAAACAGTCATGGGCAGTGCAATATTGTCCGCAACTGGCAAATGATCCAGAAACCGGCAATCCTGATGAACGACACCAACACGTCGGCGCAGCATTGCCATCTGGTCCCTGTCCAACTTACGCAAATCTTCGTCAAAAACCCGCACACTTCCAGAAGTCGGCAGCAAAGCTCCGTAACACAATTTCATGAATGTTGTTTTTCCCGACCCGGATGGACCGGTCAGAAAGTGAAATGACCCCGCAGACAGCTTCAGCGATAAATCACTAAGCAGTTCGCCGCCGCCATAATTATAGGCCACATTTTCAAGCTCGATCACGGTTGACCCCCGACATCATTAACAGTGTTGTGCCCCAGCCCGTATCCAGTTTCAATGCCAAGCAGCAACAGTACCAAAAGAACATCAGCTAAAACGATCACGATTCGCTCTTTTTCGAACCGTTGCAAACACATATGCTGTATGGAACAAAAGCGACCAAGACAGTGAATGCGATCCGGAGCGACAATAATGCGTCTGATATGTCCAAATTGCGATGCTCAATATGAAGTACCCAACGAGGTTATCCCCTCTGAAGGCAGAGATGTGCAGTGCTCAAACTGTGGTGATACCTGGTTCCAAACTCACGTCGACCCTGCCGATTCAGTTGAGTTCGATCCTGAACTGCCCCCCGAGCATGCCGCGAGCGACGACGAACCCTCGCAGGACCCCATGCCTGCACAGGTTGATTTAGAGTCCTCTGTCAAAGACATTTTGCGCGAAGAAGCCGAACTCGAGGCACAAATCCGCGCCGAGGAATCGGGAAATACTCTTGAAAGTCAGACGGATTTGGGTCTGGACGACCTCGCCGACGAAAGTGAGCGGCGCGCGCAAGAAGCCCAGGACCGGATGGATCGCATTCGTGGTACTGAACCAACGCCCGACACCACAGCCAAAGCTGACCGGATCAGTATACCGGAATCCAGACGTGGCATGCTGCCCGATATCGAAGAGATCAATTCAACTTTGGATGCAGACAGTGACAAGCCAGATGCAAACACAGCCGTTGGCCCGGCATTGGTCAAAGCTGAAACCAAAACCAAGCACAAAAACAATTTTACGCGCGGCTTTGCAGCGGCAATTATAATCGCCATTGTGATGGCAACAGTCTATGTGAATGCCCCGCGGATCGCACAGCGCTTTCCACAGGCTGACCCCGCTTTGAATTCGTATGTGACAGGAGTCGCAAGTTTGCGATTGTGGATCGACACCAAAATTGGCGATCTCATTCCGGATACCGGCAACTAACGAACCAGAGCAGGTCAAATTCGTTTGATCAGAACTAAAAGCGTTTAGCCGCTAGAATCGATCCAGCAACCTTTGCAGATAATTCAACTCGGCATCGGGGCGTTCGCCTTCGCCCGAGCGGCGGCGGATTTCATCCAAAAGTTCACGCGCCCGGCGATAAACGTCCTCGCCCTGCAAAAGGCTTTCGTCGGTCCCAGTTGACCCTTGCGACCCGGTGTTGCGCCCCAGCGGATCACGGTTTTGCGCCTGCATATCGCCTTCTTGATCGCCCTGCCCCTGCTGGTTCTGTTGCGATTCCGCCATTGACTCGCCCAGCGATCGCATTCCTTCGCGCAGTGCCTCCATTGCTTCGGATTGCTTATCAATCGCCCCGGCATAGTCATTCTGGCGCAAAGCCTCTTCGGCGCCGTCCATTGCATCTCCGGCCTGGCCCAGCGCCTCGCGGGCGGCGTCGCCTTCAGGTGTTCCTGCACCCGGCAGATTACCTTGCTGGCGGTTTAACTCGTCACGCAAGGCTTGCTGTCGATCTGCCAGCGATCCTTCGCTGCCTTGTTGTTGACCTTCCTGATCACCGTCACCCTGGCCTTGCCCTTGCCCCTGGCCTTCGTGGCTTTGACCGCGGCCCTGACCGCCGCTTTGGCCTTCGTTATCCTGATTTTCTCCGGCCTGCGCATTTGGATTGAATTGTTCCTGCAAATCGCGGAATGCCTCATCTGACAACCCTTGTTGTTCGCGCAATGACTCGGCCAGACCTTCCATTGCCTGTTCACCTTCGGATTGGCCACTCTGGCCCGGCGCATTGGTGATGCGCATGTTTTCCATCAGCTCTTGCAGCTCTTGCAGCGCCTGTTCGGCCTCGGCCATGCGGCCCTGTTCCATCAGTTCCTGAATCCGGTCCATCATCTTTTGCAGATCACTTTGCGTCATCTGCATGGTATTGGGCGGCAGGTTCTGGTCGTCCATCACGTCGCCATTTTCCTGTGCCTGTCGTGACAATTGCTGCATGTAGTCTTCGCTGGCCTGACGCAATTCCTGCATCAATTCGGCAATCTCCTGATCGCTGGCACCGTTGCGCATTGCCTCGCTTAGCCGCTCTTGTGCCTGCCGCATACGTTCCAGCGCGTCGCCAATGTCGCCATCTTCCAACAAGATTGCCAGATCCCATAGCGCCAGTGCAATCTCATCCTGCTGTGCAGGCTCAAGAACCGAAGCCGACAGATTTTCTAGCCGACGCAGGATCACACGCAGGCGTAAATAGGCAGCATCCGAGCGGAACAACCCTTCGGGGCGGTGCGAAATTGCGCGCAATATCTGGGCGATACGCGGCGCATTTTGCCGGGACCACAGTAAATCACGGCGTTGCTCTATGATTGCGTTGGCCATCGGGTCAAAAAACCGACGTGCTGGCAGAACCGCAGCATAATCCTCGGCCTTGGTGCTGTGCCCGGCGGCGTCGCTGACCTCTAGTTTAAAGATCACCGGCAGATTGGCCCAAGGGTGTTGGGAAAAATCCTCAATCAGGTTCTCGGTGAATTCGCGCCGGTCTCCGGATATTGGCATAGGCAATTGGACGTCAATTTCATCACGAGGTTCCGGATCAACCTTCAGCCCGTGACGGCGATTGATCGCCTCAAGGTCCAGCACAATCCGCGCCGACCCCGAAATAACGCTGTAGTCATCTCTGGCTGTGAATGGCAGAGTCATTTGCCCACCAGCCCGCGCCTCGGCCTGACCGGTCACGGCGATTTGCGGCGCCGCATCAGCGATCATATCGACCGACCAAGCCTGCCCTCCGGCCCCGTCAATCCGCAGTTCACCATTTTGGTTCACAGAAAAATCCCGCGCAGGATCTGTTGTCGCGGTAATGCCAATCTGGCCCGAAACGGTCTCGACCAGCGTCAAAGCGCCCGGTTCGCCATAAAATCGCAAAGTGACCCGGCTGCCTTGGGGCGTGCGCAGGGTCTCACCGGTAATGTCGTTCAGGTACAGCGTTGGCAGACCAGTATATCTGGGCGGTTCTACCCAACCTTCCCAACTTGGCCCTGTTGACGCCAAAGCAGTAGCGCCCGGGGTCAGGTCAGTCACGGTCCCAACCCTTAGGATCGAGCCGAACAGCAAGGCGACGATCAGGGCGACCAAAGACGAATACCGCAATCCGTATGGATCACGGCTGGAAAGCCGTAAATCTGGTTTGGCGGCTTTTGCGGCATTGGCCCGGACCGCCATACGTTGCTGATGGGCACGCCATACTATGGCAGATGCATCATCGCCCACCCCGATGGCCTGTTCATCCAAAAGCGCCGCAATTGGTCGTCCGGCAAGCGTTTCATCCAACCGTGACAAAGCCTCGGACCGGGTTGGCCAATGGAACCCGCGAATGCCCTGCACGAGGCTGACCAACATGGCCAGAATGGCAACGACCGCCAGCCCCCAGACCAGTTCAAGTTGCAGCAGATCATGCAACCCCAGCATCAAAGCCGCCGCCACCAGCATCAGTATCGACAGCAACGGCCAGAACCGGCGCAATACTTGCTCGGCCAACATACCCATGCGGGTCAACGCCAATGGCAGGCGCAGTCGACGCAGGGTCTGGGCGGTGCCGGGTTGGCTGGCCATCATGGTCTCCTAAGGCTGCTGCCGCAGGATTGCGTTACAGCCACGCAGGGATCGTATCGCGATTTATCATATCTTCAAAGGTCGGACGTGGGCGGATAACCGCGAATTGATCGCCATTCACCAGAACTTCGGGGATAAGCAGCCTTGAATTATACTCGCTGGCCATCACCGCCCCATATGCACCAGCACTGCGAAACGCGATCAGATCACCGGATTCAAGCGGCGGCATCATGCGTTGTTTGGCAAATGTATCACCACTTTCACAGATCGGGCCGACAATATCATAGGGCTGCTGGTCAACGCCGACGGCGGGTTCGATGACCGGAATGATATCGTGATGTGCCTCATACATCGCCGGGCGAATCAGATCATTCATCGCCCCATCCACGATCAGAAAATCCCGACCCTCGCCGGATTTCACATAAATCACCCCGGACACCATGATCCCGGCATTGCCCGCAATCAGTCGCCCCGGTTCGATTTCGATTTCGCAGCCAAGATGGCCAACAGTGCGCTTTATCAAATCACCATAATCAGACGGCAATGGCGGTGCCACGTTTGAATAGGCATAGGGAATACCCAGCCCGCCGCCCAGATCAAGACGGCGAATGTCATGCCCATCCGCCCGAAGCGTTTCTGTCAGTTCAGCGACCTTTTGATAGGCCAATTCAAACGGGGCCAGATCGGTCAACTGGCTGCCGATGTGCACGTCAATGCCGATGACCTCAAGCCCCGGCAAAGCCGCCGCCATCGCATAAACATCACGGGCGCGGGCGATTGGGATGCCGAATTTGTTCTCGGACTTTCCAGTGGCAATTTTTGCGTGGGTTTTGGCGTCAACATCCGGATTGACCCGAATAGTGATTGGAACGGTCATACCCAACATCACAGCCTGAGCATTCAGAACCAGCATTTCAGGTTCGGATTCGACGTTGAACTGGCGAATACCACCCTGCAAAGCCACCCGTATTTCGTCGGCAGTTTTGCCAACACCTGAAAACACGATTTTATCGCCCGGAACGCCTGCCGCCTTGGCGCGCAGATATTCGCCCTTAGACACCACATCCATACCAGCACCGGCATTGGCCAGTGTTTTCAGAATGGCCTGATTGCTGGCTGCCTTCATCGCATAGCAAACCAAATGGTCAATGCCATCCAAAGCCTCGTCAAACAGCCGGAAATGACGTTCAAGCGTCGCGGTGGAATAGACATAAAACGGCGACCCCACGCTGGCCGCGATTTCGGAAACGGGGACGTCTTCGGCGTGCAACACACCATCTTTATAAAGAAAATGATCCATAGCGCGATTAGACGGAAATCGCAGGCTAGATCAATAGGAATTAGCCAACCGGACGCGTGCGCAAGAACAGATAAAGCGGCAAACCACAGCTTAACCCAATCAGGAACGTGGCTGGTATCGCAACTAACCCGATCCAATTGCGCCGGACTGCGACCTCGGCCAAAACAAACACGGCCAAGGCAATCGAGGCGATCAGCAGGTTCCAGAACATAGCGCTGCTAGCGGCGGTTGCGCGCCAAACGTCGATCAGTAAGAATATATCAAACCCGTTTGCCATTGCCCATTGGCTTACAAATATCGTCGGATGCACTGCTCCCCAAATCGCAAATGCCAAATAAATCATCCGCAAAGGGGACAT
>JAHRVZ010000094.1 GCA_019090405.1 Paracoccaceae bacterium | reverse complement strand
GGATCGTGATGACATCATAGCCCGCGATTCTCATAGCCGTAAAATGGGCATTAGTTCAGTGCCAACATTCATCGTCGCCAATCAACACGCAGTTCCCGGGGCGCAGCAACCGCAAATGTGGGAGCAGGTGATTAGCGAAATTAACCAACAGTTGGCCAGCCAATCATAAGAGCGATAACCGGCGGTTTGATCCCACGGTTTGATGCTGCGATCTGTTCTGGCGATTGTCTTTGGCCAGTGATAGCGTTTTGAACAGGATCGGAGCAGCAATGCAAAACTCTATGTCCCGCGTGGAATTCATTTCCTTTATTGCTGTGATGTTCGCAACCATCGCTTTCTCAATTGATTCCATCCTGCCTGCGCTGCCCGAAATCGGTGCAGAACTTAGCCCCGATGACGTGAACCGCGCCCAGCTGGTTCTGATAGCTTTTGTGTTTGGCATGGGTCTGGGCACGTTTTTCACCGGTCCATTGTCCGATACATTTGGGCGCAAACCGGTGATCTATGTTGGCTCGATGCTTTATATCGCCTCAGCCGCCGTCGCATGGGCGGCGCAATCGCTGGAACTGTTGCTTGTCGCGCGTGTGTTTCAGGGGATCGGAGCCGCAGCCCCACGGATCGTTGCCATTGCCGTTGTACGCGATCTTTATAGCGGTCGTGAAATGGCGCGGATCATGTCAATTGCGATGATGATCTTTACCATCTTCCCGGCCCTTGCGCCGCTTATGGCCACCGGGATCATCGCGTTTATTGGCTGGCGCGGTATTTTTCTGGCCTTTATCCTGTTCTCGGTTGTTTCAATTCTGTGGATGAGGCTGCGCCTGCCTGAACCTCTTGCAATTGCGGACAGACGTCCGTTTCGTGCTGGTTTGTTGTGGGGCGCAGTGCTTGAAATGTTTGCCAATCCAACGGTACGTCTGACTATTATGGTGCAGACAATGTGTTTTGCTGTCCTGTTTTCGCTTCTGACCATGGTGCAGCAGATCTATGATACCATCTTTGATCAGGGCGACAATTTTCCGTTCTGGTTCGGCGCAATCGCTTTGGTGTCCGGCAGCGCCAGTATTCTGAATGCAATTCTGGTCGTCCGGGTCGGAATGCGCCGCATGGTGACGTGGTCTATTGGCGTCATGATTATTCTGACCACCTTAATGTTCTGGATCAGCACGATTGAAATAGCACTACCGATTTACTTTGGGTTCTTTGTCGTCTGGCAGGCCTGCGTATTCTTTATGACTGGTACAACTTTGGGCAATCTGAACGCCATCGCGATGGAACCAATGGGCCATATCGCGGGTATGGCCGCCTCGGTTATCGGATCAATTTCAACTGTAACGGCAGCAATAATTGTCGCCCCCATCGGGCTGATGTTTGATGGTACATTACTGCCGCTAACGGCTGGTGCGTTGAGCATGCTGATTATTGGTTTCTTGCTGATGTTGAAAATGGGCCGCATCGAAAAACAGCTTGCACATTGATGTCGCATCCCCAAACTGGTCAAAACCCAGAGGACAGACATGGATTATTACGACCTTGGAAATTATAGCTGCCCGGTCAGCACCACCGTGGCCAAGGCGCAATTGTGGTTTGATCGAGGGTTGAACTGGACCTTTGGCTTTAACCATCAAGAAGCCATCGTTTGTTATAAACGGGCATTGGAACATGACCCGGATCTGGCCATGGCCCATTGGGGCATCGCCTATGCGTCGGGGCCAAATTACAACATGCCGTGGTCCCTGTTTGACCCCAAAACTCGCGCCGAGGCTTTGGCCGCGGCTTATGATGCCACCCAATCGGCACTGGCGCTGCTGGACAACACGACACCAGTGGAACGGACGCTGATTAAGGCCGCAAGCCTACGCTATCCGCAACGCGACCCGGGCGACGACATGGCCAAATGGGAACATGATTTTGCCGATGCCATGCGTGGCGCGCTGGTTAGGCACCCTGATCACCTTGATCTGTTGTCGGTCTGTGCAGAATCGCTTTTGAATCTGACGCCTTGGAAAATGTGGGATTTACCAAGTGGCAGCCCGGCCAAAGGTGCCGCCACCCTTGAAGTGCAGCATATCCTTGAGCAGGCCATGAGCACCCTGCCCGGTGCCATGCAGCATCCCGGTATTTTGCACCTTTACGTTCACCTTATGGAAATGGCCCCATTCCCGGAAAAGGCGCTAAAGGCTGCGGATGTTTTACGCACCTTGGTGCCGGATGCGGGCCATCTGGTGCATATGCCAACCCATATCGACGTGCTTTGCGGCCACTACCACAATGTCGTCTTTTGGAACCAAAAAGCAGTCGAGGCTGACCTTAAATACTATGAACGCGAAGGCGCCTATAATATCTACACCGGCTATCGGCAGCATAATTACCACTTTATCATCTATGGCGCGCTGTTTCTTGGCCAATATGAGCCGGCGATAAAGGCCGTGCGCGGCTTGGCCGACACCACACCCGAAGACATGTTGCGCATTCAATCCCCGCCAATGGCGGACTATTTTGAAAGCTATATGGCGATGGAGCCGCATGTGATGATCCGCTTTGGTCGCTGGGAAGAGGCAATCGCCATGCGGCCCCCCGAAGACTGCGAATTATACGCGACCCTGACCGCAAGCGTACATTACGCCCGCGCTGTGGCCTTTGCCGCCACAGGTCGTGTCCAAGAGGCCGAAGCCGAAGAACAGGTGTATATTGCGGCCCGTGACCGGGTTCCGGAAACGCGATTGAACCACAATAACAGAATGGTCGATCTATTTGAAATCGCGACAGAAATGCTTCGTGGGGAAATTGAATATCGTAAAGGGAATTACGATTTGGCCTATGCCCATCTGCGCCGCTCGGTTCAGATTGATGACAATCTGCCCTATGACGAACCCTGGGGCTGGATGCAGCCGACGCGCCACGCCCTTGGCGCGCTATTGTACGAACAGGGCCATGTGGCCGAGGCCGAAGCGGTCTATCGCCAAGACCTTGGGTTAGGCGGCAATCTAAGCCGCGCCTGTATCCATCCCGATAATGTCTGGAGCCTCAAGGGGCTGCATGATTGCCTGAAATCACGCGGAGAAACCGAAGAGCGCCGCCACATTAAACAACGACTGGATCTGGCGCTGTCGCGCGCCGATGTTTCGGTAGCTGCGTCTTGTTTCTGTGCTCAGGCCGCGATGCAGACATAACAGGGGCAGACATAACATGGGGCTGGCATAGCAAGGGCGTTTACCCACTCTTGGCCAATTTCGCGCGTTTCTTTTCCTCGGAAACCTTCACCGCCAGATCACGCGAAATGGCAAATGCGCCTTTGATTTTGTCGCTATCCGATCGCCAGTCACGGCGCACGACGATTTTGTTGTCGCGCACTTTCGCCAGCCCGTTCTGCTCATGTATGAACTCGACCAAGCCCTTGGGAGAGGCGAATTTGTCGTTGTGAAACCGGATCGTCGCGCCTTTTGGACCGCCATCCATTTTGGAAATTCCGGCGCGTTTGCACATGGATTTGATGCGAACAACCAGCAGCAAGGTATTGACCTCTTTGGGTAATTTCCCAAAACGGTCAATCAACTCTGCCGCAAACCCTTCCAATTCGACCTTGGTGTGAAGCGAACTAAGACGACGATACAGCCCCAACCGCACATCCAGATCAGGAATATAGGTATCCGGGATCAACACAGGAACGCCCAGATTGATCTGCGGCGCCCATTGGTCATCCGCATCACTTAGACCTTCCATTTCGCCGGCTTTGATCTTGGCAATCGCCTCTTGCAGCATCGACTGATACAATTCATAGCCGACATCGCGCATCTGGCCTGACTGTTCCTCGCCCAAAAGGTTCCCGGCCCCGCGAATATCAAGGTCTTGGCTGGCCAAAGTGAACCCTGCCCCCAGCGTGTCCAGACTGCCCAGAACGCGCAGGCGTTTTTCGGCGGTATCGGTCAGTTTTTTGCGCGGTTTTGTGGTCAGATAGGCATAAGCGCGGGTTTTGGACCGCCCGACCCGGCCACGAATTTGGTAAAGCTGCGCCAGACCAAACATGTCAGCCCGGTGGATAATCATCGTGTTCGCCGTCGGAATATCAAGCCCGGATTCAACAATCGTCGTCGCCAGCAACACGTCATATTTCCCGTCGTAAAACGCATTCATCCGATCATCAAGTTCGCCCGCCGCCATCTGTCCATTGGCCACTACAACGCTGACTTCGGGCACGTGTTCGCGCAAAAATTCCTCGATCTCGGGCAGATCGGAAATGCGCGGCACCACGAAAAAGCTTTGCCCGCCGCGATAATGTTCCCGCAACAAGGCCTCGCGTAACATAATCGCGTCAAATTCGGCCACATAGGTGCGGATCGCCAGACGGTCCACTGGCGGCGTGCCGATGATCGACAGATCACGCACACCAGACAGCGACAATTGCAGCGTTCGCGGGATCGGCGTCGCTGTCAGCGTCAACACGTGAATGTCCGTGCGCATTGATTTCAGCCGCTCTTTGTGACCAACGCCGAAATGCTGTTCTTCGTCGATGACCAGCAGGCCAAGGTTCTGAAAGCGGATGCTTTTGGCCAGCAAAGCATGGGTGCCGATGACAATATCGACGATTCCACGCGACATTGCCTCGCGGGTGGCTTGCGCGTCTTTTGCACTAACAAAACGCGATAACT
>JAHRVZ010000093.1 GCA_019090405.1 Paracoccaceae bacterium | reverse complement strand
GCCGCTTTTAAGCAACCAGGCCGTCATCGGCTTGGCGGTAATGCCATGCGCGATCAGGCTTAGGAATACTGTCATGATAACAACAAGCGCAATAAACGGACCACCCGGCAATCCGCTATCCAACACGATAATAGCGAACACGATACTGGCCAGACCACGGGGACCAAACCAGCCTATGAACAATTTATCCCTTGTTGCGGCCCCGGTTCCGGACAGCGAAAGATAAATTGGCAACATCCGTACGGCTGTCAGGCTTAAAACTGCGTAAACAATGATTTGCCAGGTCATAGCGCCGATGACCTCGCCGACGACGGAAATTCCGAACATCAACCAGGTTATCATTGCCAGTGTTTCGCCAATGCCTTCGGCGCCCAACACAAAGTCATGTTTGTCGTCAGGCATCAAATAGCCAAACACCAACCCGCCCGAAAACGCCGCGATATAGCCGCTGCCGTGCAGTTCCTGAGCCATCGAAAAACAGGCCAGGGCCAAGGCTCCGATGGTGACTTGTCTCCAGATTTCGGTGACCCATCCCAGTCGCAAACACAGTCGCAAAAGATGTGCGGCAACAAAGGTGGTGCCCAAACCTACGACCAGTCCGATCCCAAGTTCCTGAACGACAACCATTACTGGTGCGACCCTGCCAGCCGTTTCCAGCGCCAATGCAATGAAAATAAACAATATTGGCACGCATAGCCCATCGTTCAGGCCACTTTCAGCGTTCAATCCTTCGCGAATCCAACCGGGCAGGCGTTTATCAGTCACCACGGCTTTACCAAGTGCCGCATCCGTAGCGGCCAGAATTGTGCCAAGAATTGCAGCCTCAAACAGGGTCAACACGTCAAACAATACCAGTGCTGCCCCAAAACCAAGAAGTATCACGCCGGGCAAACCAACAAGCAGCATCCGCGCCGGAACTTTAATGCGGCTTTTCAAGGTGGTCAGATTGGCATTTGCCGCATCACTGAACAGGATCATCACCAGCGTCAAATCCGCCATCAACCGCAGATCGTCGCGGGTTTCCGGGCCGTGAAACCAATCCAGTCCAAGCGGGCCAATAATAATCCCGGCACCAACAAAAATCATCGGACCTGAAACAGTGCTGCGTTCGATCCGGCCCGCAAGGATGCTGTAAAGAAAGGCCAGAAGGGCAATGACGGCAATCAGACTATGCATAAGTGAACCTTTTTAGCGCGAGATAAACGGATTGTTCCAAGCCTAACAGAAAACTCCAGTAAACCAACAGGTTATGCGGGCCCATTTTCTTTGGTGTCATCCTTTGATTTGCGATCGTCTTCCCGAACCTCAGTTTCGGTCTGCTGCTGTTCGGCGCGGGCACGCAACGATGTGGTCATGCCGGCCACTTCACTGGTTTCTTCAACACCATTGTCTTTTAGCATTTGACCGGCGCCTGCGGACAGGGGCGGGTCGTTTTGCACCGTTGGTTCATCAGTCGGCATATGCAGCAGTTTGGGCTGCAACTCATCAATGTCGTCGTCTGCCAGGCGGCGAAACACCAATACATTGCGCCAATTGGTAGTCGATCCGGTCAGCCCGCTGCGTTCATCGCTGGGCAGTAATTCGGCGCGTAAATACTCCCATCCCTCGGCCCCCATCTGGTTCAGGGTGCCCTGCACCGACAGGGCAAAGCGGCCTTCGACGGTTTTAACGCCCTTGGCTTTGGTGCCTTTGGTCGGAGCGGGAACGACTTTGTATTCGTATTTTGGCATGATAAATTTCTCTAAGCTAAAGCGTTTCGCGTTCAATTTGGATCAAAATTGAATGGGAAACGCGCGAAACACATAAGTGGTGTGGGCGTTTCCCGATGTATCCTGATTCAGATACAACGCGAAACGCTTTATCGCTGCGGTCTATCAAAAAGCCAGAGGCGGGCCAATAGGGTTGCGTGAATTGGCGGATTGCAGGTCTGGGAGTGCAGATGGTGCTGTGGAAATAACTTTGTTGATAATGATGAATAACGTAGGTAAGTCAGATATTTAAACTCCAAAGCTCATGTGAGTAACTGCATTTACATCAATTACTTGTGTCTGATGCTGATACCTTTTCCAATTGCGTCTGGCCGTGGCAACGATGAGTGGGCTTGCTGCATCGCTGCGATATTTTGGGCAATATCATCGGGAAAGCGCGCCACTTTCGGGCCAGACATGTCGATATGCAGCCCCAATGTCTCGCCTGTTGCGGCAAGCCAGCCATCGACGTGCCGGATTTCCTGATAGAGTTGAAAGCTTTTGTCATTGTAGTCAATCATTTGCAGGCTGACCTTAACTTTATCAGTCAGATGCAGTTCACGCACATAGCGGATATGAAATTCGCCGGTATAGGTCGTGTGTTTGCGTGTTTCACGGTATTCAGCTCCGAACCCAAGTAATGCATAGGCTTCGTCGATGCCGGTATCAAACAGGACGTTGTAATAGGCCATGTTCAGATGGCCGTTAAAGTCGATCCATTCGGGTTTGATATCCATTATGCTTGACATGAATGGCGCGGGGATGGGTTGTGTGGTTGGCATATGTGTTGTCCGTTTTGAGTGGCATATTACAGCAGACTAGGAATCAGTGACACATTCTGGAGTTATACCAAATGCTAGAACTGGACATCCTCCATTTCTTCCGGCGTCCAGCCGATAAAGTAGCTTGCCCATCCACGTTGTCGAAGCACCGTATTTTTTAAAGACTTCTTCCGAACCCAAGGTGCCGTCTTTCTTGAGAACTTTGCCAAGACTTCGAAAGAACTCGTTATCCAAGCTGGATCCTCTGGTCAGAATAATGCCTAAATCTATAGCGCCTGCATCATAAAATGCAGAAAAGGCATAGAGGTCGCGGTCATAAGTTTGATCTTTGCTGTTCCATTCCAAATCCAGTGCGACTTTACCTTTAACAAAGTCTATTCGATGGGCGTCCAAATATCCCTCTCTTGTGTATTCTCCCAGAATTTCAGTTTTTCTTTGAGCATGGATGAGTTTTACATGAAGGTCGGCTGAGATTCTCGTTTCAATCCAACCGTCAGAAAACAGTGTATCGACATATTTCGCGATGTTGCTCTTACTCCCGCCGGGTTCACGTATCATTGATCGGCTGATCGAAAATGTTTTTAGTATCGCCGAGAGTTCTTCAAAATGCTGCGGAAAACTTGATTTGAGTATCGACGCTGCATTTCTATAGCTAAAAACCTCGAATTTTTTCAGAATATCAGGTTCAAATACTGATTTAACGGTTTCCAAACTGTCTGACACGTTGCCTTGGGATACGTCTGCTAATTGTTGGTTCATTTCATTCTGCGGCGACACTGGAATTGTGTTTGTAAGTGTCCCATGTCGGTTTGTAATCGTCATCTGCTTGGTTGCCCCAAACGGTCCAGTTCTCGCGTTTCCCTCGACCAAAGAGTTCAAGATAAGGCCCCCAGCTACAGGACTCGATAATATCGTATTGCTCATCGGGTTTTCTGGAATGCTCTCTCTTGCGCGAACTGAGATAGTTGACCTGTCGGCGGCCTGGCTGAAGCGTCCGGGCATTTTTCCCACGAACTCCGAACAGAATAATTTCTGTTACATTGCGGAAATAAAAACCAACACCACGACCATCTGAACCGCCATCTTTTCGGATTTTGTGCCAAATGATATTGGATTTATACTCAAACCCCCAGGCAGAAAGAACTTTCAATCCGTCCGGCAGAAGGGCGTTGGGTACCCACATGTAGCAATGGGCTGTGTCCTCAAGATGTTCTGATACTGGCAATGAACAGATTTCATCCAACTCCATCGTTGGATAACGCGCGAGGCGTTTGTGTTCAGGTGCGATCTTGCCGGTTCTGTTGGTGAAACGCCAAGGAGGGTCTGCCATAACAGTGGCAAATTTCTGTCCGTCAAGGAACGCTCTCAAGTTTTGGTTTGCTTCATGTGTCATCTACTGCACCTCGAACTGTTCAGGAATATATAGATCAAATGTTAGTCCAAACCTCAAGATTTAGTTATAAGGAAATTCGCTCAAACATCCAACTCCTCCACAAACCGTGCATTCTCTTGAATGTACTCATACCGCTTCTCAGGCTTTTTCCCCATCAGCCGTTCTACCAGATCGCCAGTTTCGCCCGGCTCGTCTTCGTCGATCGTCACCCGGATCAGCTTGCGTGAATTCGGGTCCATTGTGGTCTCTTTCAGATCCTTATGATCCATCTCTCCCAAACCTTTGAACCGCGATACGTCTATTTTGCCTTTGCCGCCAATCCCCGCCTCAAGCAGCGCATTTTTCTCAGCTTCATCAATGCAATAGACCCGTTTCGCCCCCTGCGTCAGGCGAAACAGCGGCGGGCAGGCCAGATACAGGTGCCCGGTATCAATCATCGGCCGCATCTGGGTGAAAAAGAATGTCATCAGCAGTGCCGCGATATGAGCGCCGTCAACATCCGCGTCCGTCATGATGATGATTTTGTCATAGCGCAGATCGTCGATGTTGAACCGCGGACCCAAGCCAACGCCCAACGCCTGCGATAAATCTGCAATCTCGGCGTTTGAGCCAAGTTTCGAGCTGGCCGCGCCCAAAACGTTCAGGATTTTACCGCGCAGCGGCAACAACGCCTGGGTTTTGCGATTGCGCGCCATTTTCGCCGATCCACCAGCGGAATCGCCTTCGACGATGAATAGTTCAGTGCCTTCGCGGGTCTTTGAGGTACAATCAGTAAGTTTACCCGGCAAGCGCAGCTTTTTGGTGGCTGTTTTACGGGCGGTTTCCTTTTCCTGACGACGGCGCAGGCGTTCTTCGGCGCGCAGGATCAGGAAATCAAGGATCGCGCCTGCCGATTTGGTGTCAGCCGCCAGCCAGTTGTCAAAGTGATCGCGGACCGAGTTTTCCACCAACCTCTGGGCCTCGACCGTGGCAAGGCGGTCTTTGGTCTGGCCGACAAATTCAGGCTCGCGCACGAAACAACTGACCAAAGCGCAGCCGCCCGTGGTCAGGTCATCGCGGTTGATCTGCGCGGCTTTGCGGTTGTTCACCAATTCACCATAGGCGCGGATACCCTTGAGGATAGCGCTCCAGAACCCGGCCTCGTGGGTGCCGCCTTCGGGGGTGGGGACAGTGTTACAATAGGACTGGATGAACCCATCGCGCGACGGGGTCCAGTTGATCGCCCATTCGACCTTGCCCGCAACATCGAATTTTTCGCGGAAATCAACGGTGCCGGCAAACGGCTGGTCGGCATAGACCGAGGCCGTGCCTAGTGTTTCGTTCAGGTAATCGGACAAACCACCGGGAAAATGAAACGTCGCCGTGGTTGGGGTCTCGCCATCATCAATCGCCGATTTCCAGCGAATTTCGACACCCGAGAACAGATAGGCCTTAGAGCGGATAGATTTGAAAATACGCGCGGGTTTGAACCGGTGATGACCGAATATCTGCTCATCCGCGTGAAAGGTAACGGTGGTGCCACGCCGGTTAGGGGCCGCGCCGATTTTTTCCACCGGGCCAAGGGGAATGCCACGGGAAAAGCGTTGCTCATACACCTGACGATCACGCGCGACCTGTACCACCATCGAATCTGACAGGGCGTTGACCACGGACGCGCCGACGCCGTGCAGCCCTCCGGATGTTTCATAGGCGTCACCGCTGAATTTGCCGCCAGCGTGCAGGGTACACAGGATCACCTCAAGGGCGGATTTGTCAGGGAATTTTGGGTGCGGATCAACCGGGATGCCACGGCCATTGTCACGGATCAAAACCGAGTAATCGGCCAGTAATTCAACCTCGATCCGGGTGGCGTGACCGGCCACCGCTTCGTCCATTGAGTTGTCAAGAACTTCGGCAACAAGGTGATGCAGCGCCCGTTCATCGGTACCGCCGATATACATACCGGGGCGTTTTCGTACAGGTTCCAGCCCTTCGAGAACTTCGATGGACGAGGCATCATAATCGGACGGACCCGGTTGCCCGGAAAGGAGATCGTTCATACCGCTGCTCTTTTTATTCTTGGCTTTTGTCGGATTATGGCAGGTGAGGGCCGACGGGGAAAGGGGATGTGTATCGCCAATCGTCGTAATTCATGGAAAGGAG
>JAHRVZ010000092.1 GCA_019090405.1 Paracoccaceae bacterium | reverse complement strand
TTGCCAAGCCATTCTGACAGATCAGGTTCATGGCGGGTTTTACCGCCTCCCATTGACCAGCTCAGACCTTCTGACCAGTCAAATGTGGTGATGTCAGACAATCCGCCATCCAGTTCAAGCATCCCCTGTTTGCCACGCGCCATGTTGTATTTCTGGATGCGCACGCCCTTGCCCCGACCCAGTTCGGGCAATTCCGACGTGGGAAAGACCAGAAACTTGCCGTTTTGGGACACCACGGCCACATGATCGCCGGTCAGGGGGACACAGGTAAAGGCGGTCACGTCGTCTTTGACATTCAGCACCTGACGCCCGGTGCGGGTTTGCGCCAGAACGTCATCTTCGGGCACAACAAAACCGTCACCGATACTTGAAGCGACCAGCAATTTGCGTCCCGGTTTATGGATGAACAGATCAACAATCTGCACATCATTGGGCAGATCGACCATCAGTCGCAGGGGTTCGCCCATGCCACGCCCGCCCGGCAGGTTGGCCGCAGACAACGTGTAGAACCGCCCGTTGCTGCCAAATACCAATAGCCGGTCGGTGGTTTCGGCATGAAAGGTAAACCGCGCCGCATCGCCGTCTTTGAATTTCAACTCGCGCGCAAGGTCGATATGGCCTGTCATTGCCCGAATCCATCCCATGGTCGAACAAACCACAGTGATCGGTTCACGATCTATCATCGCCTCAAGCGGTACGTCTTCGACTGTTCCGGCCTCGGCAAATCGGGTACGACGCGCCCCGCCAGCATAGTCCTTGCCAAAGGCTTTTCGGGTTTCACGCAACTGGGCGGCGATGCTGGCCCATTGCAGTGACACATCTTCCAGCAAATCCTCAAGCCCGGCGCGCTCTTCCATCAATGCGGCCTGTTCGCGCAGCAGTTCCAGTTCCTCCAGACGCCGCAGGGACCGCAGGCGCATGTTCAGGATCGCATCAACCTGCACCTCGCTAAGAGATTCCTGCAAATCAGGCGCGGGTGAAACATAATCGGCTTCGGTCGTGGCACGCACATGTTCTATGCCCCAATCCTCGCGCATCAGCGCCGGTTTTGGCGCGTCATCATAGCGGATAATATCAATCAGCCGATCAAGGTTGAGGAACGCAACAATAAAGCCTTCCAACACTTCCAAACGGTGGTCGATCTTGCCCAGACGATGGCGGGACCGACGCACAAGAACCTCTTGGCGGTGATCCAGAAAGGCGCGCAGCACCTCTTTCATGCTGCAGACTTTGGGCGTCACCCCGTCAATCAGCACGTTCATGTTCAGCGAGAACCGCACCTCAAGGTCTGAATTGCGATACAACATGCCCATCAGCACATCCGGATCAACATTCTTGGACCGCGGCTCAAGGATCAGGCGCACGTCATCGGCGCTTTCGTCGCGAACGTCGCCAAGAATCGGAACCTTTTTAAGCTGGATAACCTCGGCCAGCTTTTCGATCAGCCGGGATTTCTGCACCTGATAGGGAATTTCGGTGACAACGATCTGCCACTGCCCACGCCCCAAATCTTCGACTTCATATTTACAGCGCAGACGGAACGATCCGCGACCAGTGCGATAGGCCTGTGCGATATTTTCAGGCGGTTCAACAATCACGCCGCCGGTGGGGAAATCCGGACCGGGCACGAAATTCAACAGGGTGTCATCGCGCGCGTCGGGTGTTTTGATCAGGTGCAGGCAGGCGTCACAAAGTTCGGCTATATTATGCGGCGGGATGTTGGTCGCCATGCCGACAGCAATGCCGGACGATCCATTGGCCAGCAGGTTTGGAAACTGAGCAGGCAGCACAACCGGTTCGGTCAGCGTGCCGTCATAATTCTCGCGGAAATCAACTGCGTCCTCGTTCAGCCCGTCCAACATTGCCTCGGCAACGATGGTCATGCGGGCCTCGGTGTATCGCGCAGCCGCCGGGTTATCGCCGTCGATATTGCCGAAATTGCCTTGCCCGTCGACCAGCGGATAGCGCACGTTGAAATCCTGCGCCAAACGCGCCATCGCGTCGTAAATCGCAGCATCCCCATGCGGGTGATAGTTGCCCATCACATCGCCGCTGATCTTGGCAGATTTACGGAACCCCCCGGTCGCGGAAAGTTTCAGTTCACGCATTGCGAACAATATACGGCGATGAACCGGCTTTAGCCCGTCGCGGGCATCTGGCAAGGCACGGTGCATGATGGTGGACAGCGCATAGGTCAAATAGCGCTCGCCCAGCGCACGGCGAAGCGGCTCGGACACCTCTCCGGGGCCGGATTCAGGGTTCATCTTGGGGTCGTCTACCAAATCAGTCATAGATGATGTGATACGCTGCCGCGTCAGCGGGGTAAAGCAAAGCAACGGGATTTGCCGCCAAGTCCGGCCAAAAAAATGCGTTTGGGAATTAGAGGGGAAAAATCACCAGTTCTCCCATGAACCGAATCGTCAAATACGCTATAGTTGTTTGGGTTCGGCTGGTTTAGTGCCGTGCAATTGTTTTATTTTTTTAACTGGTTTGAAAGGGCACCATGAATAAATTCGTTTTCCTAAGTTTTGTTGTATTGGGCTGGGTCTTTTTTGAACTCAGCGGTGGTACGGATTTTAAACCCCGCGTCGATCCGACATTAACCGTTGCCGCATCGACCCCGATGGCAGGACTAGACCCTGATAAACCATTAGCGATCGCGACCACGGCCATAACCTCGCCCAAATCGACACCTGAGGCCAATGCAGATGTTGCCGTCGCCGAAATCACTGCCGCGTCAACTGATGATGCAACCGAAACGGGTTTGCCCTCTCGAATTGATCTGACCGAAACGCCCGATGTCACGCTTGTATCGCTGGAACAGGGTGGTACGGAATTTGGTGGGTTGCTCTCTGGATTCGATCCTAACGTCGTAGGGTTGGTTAGCGCAGTGAACAATTCGGCCCCCAATGTGGATAGCCAGCCGCAAGAACCGGTTGCCGATCTTCGTACGGTTTCCGCAAACCACGTGAATATGCGCCATGGGCCGGGGACGACCTATGATGTTGTTACCCGACTGAAACTGGGCGACGAAGTCGAGATTCTGGATGATTCCGGAACTGGTTGGTTAAGGTTGCGAT
>JAHRVZ010000091.1 GCA_019090405.1 Paracoccaceae bacterium | reverse complement strand
GCCCCAGAACGCGGGTCAGACGGTCACGCAAAGCGTCAAACATATCGCCAGTTTCGGCGTCGGCGCGAAACACGATGCGCCCTTCGCCGCCCTTTGACACGTCACGCAGAGTGAATCCGATAGACGGCTCTGCCATCGCCAATCGTTTGACCACGTCGGTCACGGCCTGTGATTCAGCGCGATCCGTGCGCATGAATTTCAGCCGTGCGGGCGTGGCGTAAAATAAGTCACACAACTCGACCACTGTGCCGGTCCGCAACGCGGCGGGGCGCACCGGTTCTGCCCGGCCTCCGGCAACTTTGATGCTAGCCGCATCAAATCCATCACGACGACTGGTGATCGTCAGGCGCCCAACAGCACCAAGAGACGGCAAAGCTTCGCCACGAAAGCCAAAAGTGTGAATGTTCAGCAGATCCGAACCGTCAATTTTCGACGTTGCATGGCGCGACAGGGCCAAGGGCAGTTCTTTCGGGGCAATTCCACAACCGTCATCGGTAACGCGGATCAGGGATTTGCCGCCATCTGCGATGTCTATAGTGATGCGCGTCGCCCCGGCATCGACAGCGTTTTCAATCAGTTCCTTGACAGCCGAGGCCGGGCGTTCCACCACCTCACCCGCAGCAATACGGTTGATTGCAGTGTCATCCAGTTGCCGGATCACCGGGCGAGTTTCGCCGATATTGGGGTTGGGCTGGGCCATACCGCTAAACCTAGCATAGACTAAGGCGATTCTGCCACCAACAATGATGCAACGCGTTGACATTATCTGGGCAGATAGCGATGTCTTGTTTGCAGGCAAACAAAGGGCAGCGGGCATGACCAAACAGTGGGAATTCTGGATCGACCGGGGAGGAACATTTACCGATGTTGTCGCCCGCAGGCCGGATGGCACGTTGGCCACGCATAAGCTGTTGTCGGAGAACCCCGAACGCTATGCCGACGCCGCGGTTCAGGGTATTCGCGAAATGATGGGGGTTAATGATACCTTCCCCGATGGTGCGATTTCAGCGGTTAAAATGGGCACAACCGTGGCCACCAATGCCCTGCTCGAACGAAAAGGCGAACCGGTTTTATTGCTGATCACCAAAGGCTTTCGCGATCTGCTTAAGATCGGGTATCAAACACGGCCTGACCTGTTTGATCTGCATATCCGCCGCCCCGATCTGTTGTATCAAGATGTTGCTGAAATGGACGAACGTCTTGATGCCAATGGCAAAATCATCCGGCCTTTGGATGAAGACGCCGCGCGCGATGCCTTGCAGGACGGCTATGATACTGGGCTTCGCGCGGTGGCGATTGCGGGATTACACGCCTATCTGAACCCAATCCACGAATCCCGTGTCGCTGAAATGGCAAAGGAAATTGGCTATAGCCAAATTTCCACCTCAAACGCAGTGTCCAAGCTGGCCAAACTGGTTGGTCGGGGCGATACAACGGTGGTTGATGCCTATCTGTCACCGATCCTGCGCCGCTATGTCGATCAGGTGGCCGATGCCTTGGACATGGGCCGCGCATGCGAGCGGTTGATGTTCATGCAATCCAGCGGCGGACTGACCGACGCGCGGTTGTTTCAGGGCAAGGATGCAATATTGTCTGGGCCTGCGGGTGGCATTGTTGGCATGGTCAAGACCGCCGAAATCGCTGGCCATAACCAGTTAATCGGCTTTGATATGGGCGGCACATCAACCGATGTCAGCCATTATGCGGGCATTTACGAGCGGTCATTTGAAACCGAAGTCGCGGGTGTACGGATGCGCGCGCCGATGATGGATATTCATACGGTTGCAGCAGGCGGAGGGTCGGTCTGCCGCTTTGCCCAAGGACGGTTTCAGGTCGGACCAGAAAGCGCCGGGGCGGATCCCGGACCTGCCTGTTATCGCCGTGGCGGGCCGCTGACCGTGACAGATTGCAACGTGGTTCTGGGCAAACTGAACCCGGATCATTTTCCGCATGTGTTTGGACCTGATGGAAATTTGCCCTTGGATGCCAATATCGTACGGCAGAAATTCGAAACAATGGCTGCCGAGATTGCCGCTGAAACAGGTGATCCCGCGCGATCACCCGAAGACATGGCAACGGGCTTTTTGCGCATTGCTGTCGACAATATGGCCAATGCGATCAAAAAGATCAGCATCCAGCGCGGCCATGATGTCACCGATTATACGCTACAGTGTTTTGGCGGAGCAGGTGGGCAACATGCCTGTCTGGTCGCGGATGCCTTGGGCATGTCGCGGGTGTTTATACACCCCTATGCCGGTGTTCTGTCAGCCTATGGCATGGGCCTTGCCGAAATCCGCGCACTGCGCGAAATTCAATTGGATTCCCCTTTGCAAGATACCGTTGGCGCGGGCAAAGCGTTGGATGAAATCTGCGCTGAAGCCGTGAGCGAAGTTCAGGATCAGGGAGCCGCACAGGTTCGCACGATCCTGACAGCGCATTTGCGTTATGATGGATCGCATCAGGCTCTTGAGGTCGCGTTTGGAGATGCTTCGGATATGCAGGCCGCGTTTGAAGCGGTGCATCAAAACCGGTTCGGATTTATCTCATCCGAACGCGCCATCCTGTTTGACATGGTTGCCGCCGAAGCCATTGGTGATACTGGCGAGGCACCGGGTTCTGCTGACTTTGGCACCAACTCCGACCCCAAAGCCCAAATCGACATGGTTTGCGATGAGGGCTGGCAGTCGGTCCCGCTATATGTCCGAGAATCCCTGCCAGAATCGGCCCGTATCATCGGCCCGGCGGTGATCACCGAGGCGACAGGAACCAACATCGTCGAACCCGGCTGGCAGGCGCATCTGGATGATATGGGCAATCTGATCCTTGAACGGCGACAGGCCAAGGTTCACGATCGGGCGGCCGGTACAACCGCCGATCCGGTGCTGCTCGAAGTGATGGGCAATCTGTTCATGTCGGTCGCAGACCAGATGGGGGCGACGTTGGCCAATACGTCATGGTCTGTGAACATCAAGGAGCGGCTTGATTTCTCATGCGCGAT
>JAHRVZ010000011.1 GCA_019090405.1 Paracoccaceae bacterium | reverse complement strand
GATGTGATCCAGTTGTTCGCGCAACTCACCTTCATCCACCAGTTTCGCCAAAGGAACATCGCTGGACCGGTTGATAAGAGAAAACGTGACCCTGGTATCAGGTTTGTGGCGGAACACCGACTGACACATCAACAATTTATAAAAATCCGTGTCGATCAGGGACCGGACAATCGGATCAATTTTCCATTTACGATTATAGACGCGAGTAGCAATATCGACCATGATGGTCCTCTTGGTAGGAAACTATGGTTTGACAGATACATCCGCCGCTTGCATCGCCTTCAATGCAGCGTCTAGCGAGCCATCCAGATCAATTGCACGGCACGCCTTTAGCCACACCGTCACATTAAACCCAAGATTTGCGGCATCTACTGCCGAAAAATGCACACAGAAATCAGTGGCAAGCCCAACCAGTGTCAGATCGGTTATGCCACGATTGTGCAAATACCCTTCAAGGCCAGTTGGAGTGATTTGATCATTTTCGAAAAATGCCGAATAGCTGTCGATCGCAGGCCGGAACCCTTTGCGTAGGATCAAATCGGCATCCGTTCGCAAGTCGGCGTGAAATTCAGCGCCGCGGGTTCCTTGTATGCAATGATCTGGCCATAGAACCTGCGGCCCATAGTGCATTTCTTTCATGTCATAGGGCGCAGCTCCGGAATTTGACGTGGCAAATGAGGAATGCCCAGACGGGTGCCAATCCTGGGTAAGGATTACGGCATCATAATCGTCCATCATAGCATTGATATCGGTGACGATATCTTCGCCACCCGGAACGGCCAGACCGCCGCCAGTACAAAAATCATTCTGAACATCAATCACAATCAAAGCGTTGGTCATCAGACTATCCCCTTATTCTTGCCCCATCGGTACGGACTGACGCCCCCCGCGTCAATGCAGACCCTTGCCCTGCGGACTTAAGACCAATAAACCGCCGCTCATGTACACCATAGCTGCCCTTTATCATTTCAACCGGGTCAAAGATCCGGCAATATTGAAACCCGACCTTTTGGCCTGTTGCACAAATAACAACGTCAAAGGCACATTGTTGCTGGCGCGCGAAGGAATCAACGGAACTATTGCCGGATCCCGTTCCGGCATAGATGCGGTGATTGCATATATCCAAGGCTTACCCGGATTTGCTGAACTTGAATGGAAAGAAGCCACCAGTACGGATGCTCCCTTTGGCAAAATGAAAGTCCGCCTGAAAAAGGAAATTGTCACAATGGGGCAACCCGACGTCGATCCGTTGGCGCATGTTGGCAATTATGTTGACCCAACTGACTGGAACGACCTTATTCAGTCCGACGATGTGGCCGTTATCGACACCCGCAATGATTACGAAGTCGCCATTGGCACGTTTCAGGGCGCCGTTGATCCTGAAACCAAATCTTTTGGCGAATTTCCCGCCTGGTGGCAGGAAAACAAAGACCGTTTTCACAACAAGCGTATCGCAATGTTCTGCACCGGCGGTATCCGCTGTGAAAAATCCACCAATTACCTGCTGAGCCAAGGGGTCGAGAATGTCTATCATCTGAAAGGTGGCATTCTGAAATATCTCGAAGAAATGCCTGCCGAAACCAGCACATGGGATGGCGAATGTTTCGTCTTTGACAACCGCGTCAGCGTTGGACATGGGCTGAAACCGGGGCCGCATGATCTTTGCCATGGGTGCCGTCACCCCATTGAACACGCCGACAAAAGCCGCCCGCAGTACGAAGCCGGGGTTTCTTGTCACAATTGTTTTGACGTCACGTCTGACTCTGACAAAGCGCGTTTTCGTGAACGGCAAAGGCAAATGGCCCCGTTGCGGTCTCGTTCAATCACTGCCTGAGACCGCCTGCGGGGCATGGTTCGTCACCAATACAGATATTGGAACAATCCAACCCTGCATATTTAATGGCAATGAAGAGGCTTTGACCCTGCATGACAGCACTTGCCAGGTGGCGAACTTTTTCTGCATCCGCCACCGTGTTCCAAAACAATAATTCTGTCAGGACTTTGAACCGAAACTTCTGATACTGCCGAATATGCCGGACCAGAAGAAATCAATGCAACAAAAGACCCCATCAAAACAAAAATTCTCATTATCTTCTCCTTTAAAACAGAAGAAGGTTAACACAAGTTAATAAAGATTAACATCGCTGCAAAAAATCTATAGATTCGAAATCTTATGCCCAGTTCAGGAACTAGTTTATCAAGAAGATAATTATCTCATTAGTATAAACGTGTAATCTTTCTTTATCTTTTACCAGGTTCTAATCTAAAAATCCAAATTCTCGACGCTCAGCGCGTTTTTCTGGATAAAGTCGCGCCGTGGTTCAACCACGTCGCCCATCAGCTTGGTGAACAGATCATCCGCTTCGGTGGTATCGTCGATCTTGACCTGCAACAGGGTTCGCGCATCCGGGTCCAGCGTGGTTTCCCAAAGCTGATCTGGGTTCATCTCGCCCAACCCTTTATAGCGCTGCAGCGACAGACCCTTTTCGCCCTCTTCCAGAATCGCCGAGAGCAAATCCAAAGGCCCATGGATCGCCTGACTTCGATCCTTGCGCACCAAAGAACCAGTGCTGCCATAGGTATCCTGCAGGCTTTGGGTAAAGCTGCCCGTTTTACGCGCCTCGCCCGACCGCAGCATTGGCCCATCAAGCGTACGCACCTCTTCGACGCCGCGCAAAATGCGGGCCAGTCGAATGCCGTGGTCCTGCGTGATCCGCCCGTGCCAGCCCTTTTCATATTCCAGCGCGATTTGATCCAGACGGGCGGCAACCCGGTCGGCAACACCTTGCAAATCAGCATCGACAACGCCCGGCACAAACGCCCCGGCAATCGCAGACTGCTCCAGAATATGACGCGGATAATGTGTTGGAAACGCGTCCAGAACCCGTTTTAGTTGCCGTGCTTCTTCTACGACGCGGGTCAGATCAGCCCCAATAATTTCTTCGCCCGATCCCAGCTTCAGCATCGCGCCTTCGACACCTTGATGGATCAGATAATCATCAAGTTCGGCCTGATCTTTCAGGTAAACTTCGGATTTTCCGCGGCCCACTTTGTAAAGCGGAGGCTGCGCGATATAAAGATAGCCACCCTCGATCAGCTCAGGCATCTGACGGTAGAAAAAGGTCAAAAGCAGCGTTCTGATATGCGCGCCATCAACATCCGCATCGGTCATAATAACGACCTTATGATAGCGCAGCTTGCTGATGTCGAATTCGTCGCGGCCAATGCCCGTGCCCAAAGCCATCACCAGATTGCCGATCTCCTGGCTGCCCAGCATCCGGTCAAACCGTGCCCGTTCCACGTTCAGAATTTTACCACGCAACGGCAAAACCGCCTGCGTCAACCGATCCCGACCCGTTTGCGCCGATCCACCGGCGCTGTCACCTTCCACCAAAAATACTTCTGAGTTCGCAGGGTCTTTTTCCGAACAATCCTTAAGCTTACCGGCCAGAAAATTCACATCCATCGCGGTTTTGCGTCGGGTAAGTTCACGCGCCTTGCGTGCAGCTTCGCGGGCCGTTGCGGCCTCGACGATCTTGCTGACAATTATTTTGGCCTGCGTTGGATTCTCTTCAAACCACTCTGCCAGTTTTTCGTTGACCAGACCTTCGACTGCGGGCCGCACTTCGGAACTAACAAGCTTGTCTTTGGTCTGTGAACTGAACTTTGGGTCCGGCACTTTGATCGACAGAACACAGGTCAGTCCTTCGCGCGCATCATCGCCCGTAAAGCTGATCTTTTCGCGTTTGGCGATGCCACTGGATTGAGCGTAGTTGTTAATTGTCCGGGTCAAAGCCCCCCGGAATCCTGCCAAATGGGCGCCGCCGTCACGTTGCGGAATGTTGTTGGTAAAGGGCAGCACCACTTCGTGGTAACTGTCGTTCCACCACATCGCCACGTCGACGACAATGTCATCTCTTTCACCCGAGAATGAAATCGGGTCTTCCATTAGCGCGGTTTTTGAGCGGTCCAGATATTTGACAAATTCCCGAACGCCGCCTTCATAAAACAGCTCGCTGCGCAGGGCTTCGGCGGGGCGCTCGTCAATCAGGATGATACGCACACCCGAATTCAGGAATGCCAACTCGCGCAGGCGCCGTTCAAGCACGTCAAACGAATATTCCAGATTGGAAAACGTGTCGGTCGAGGCCATGAACCGCACTTCGGTCCCGGTATGCCCTTCGGCGTCACCGACAACTTTTAGATGCTCAGCCGTATCACCATGTTCAAACCGCGCCACGTGCTCTTTGCCATTACGCCAGATGCGCAGCTCCAGCCAATCGCTAAGAGCGTTGACCACAGACACGCCAACGCCGTGCAACCCGCCCGAAACCTTGTAGGAATTGCTGTCAAATTTACCGCCGGCGTGCAGTTGCGTCATGATGACCTCGGCTGCTGACACGCCTTCTTCTTCGTGGATACCGACGGGAATTCCGCGGCCATTGTCGCTTACAGAAACGCTCGAATCTGCGTGGATTTTGACGGTAACTGCATCGGCATGACCTGCAAGTGCTTCGTCGATGCCATTGTCAACGACCTCATACACCATATGGTGCAATCCTGACCCATCGTCAGTGTCGCCGATATACATTCCAGGCCGCTTGCGAACAGCCTCTAACCCCCTGAGAACTTTAATAGAATCAGCGCCGTATTCTTCAGCGGGTTGCGTGTCTTCGGACATCCGAAAAATCCTCTTTATTTTTCACATTTTATACGGTTTTTCGGTGGGAATGTCACCCTTTCAGGCGGCATTTATGTCAGATAAAACAGATATCCAGACCAGCAGATTTAAGTGCCTGAAATAGTTACGGCACCGCAACCTCAGACACCCCGTCCGTTTCAGTTATTTCCAGATATTGGACGCGATCTTTCAACTCTTGAAACAGTTCAACACCGGTGCCAGTCATCCAGGCCTGTGCGCCCAGCGCGCATATCTCATCATAAAGCGCGGCACGGCGGTCAGCGTCCAGATGTGCTGCGACCTCATCCAGCAACAGGATAGGAGGCGCCCCTATGCGTTCAGCCAAAGCACGTGCATTGGCAAGGATCAGCGACACCAAAAGCGCTTTTTGCTCTCCGGTCGAACAATCGCGTGCGGGCACTCCTTTGGCTGCATAAACACCGTAAAGATCAGCGCGGTGCGGTCCAACCAATGTGCGGCCAGCAGCAATATCGCGAAACCGGCTTTCGGCCAGAGCATCGCGCAGATCATCCTCGGTTTCGGGCATTTCGCCCTCGGTCAGGGTCAATTCAAGTTCAGCCACAGGAAAAGCCGTTGCCGCCTGATCCTGAGCAGCAGCCAGCAGCTTTAGCGTCTCGGCCCGGCCCTGGTGGATTGCGTGGCCTGAACTGGCCATTTGCGCCTCAAGCGCCCCGTACCAACCGGGGTCGCGCACTTGATCTTTTAGCAGGCGGTTCCGCTCGCGCATGGCCTTTTCATAGGTTAACGATGCTTCTGCATGGGATGGCTCAAAGCTCATGGCCATACGGTCAAGAAATCGCCGCCGCCCATCTGCGCCTTCGATCCAAAGCCGGTCCATCGACGGCACAAGCCACAGAACCCTCGCAATCCGGCCCAGCGCCAATTGGTTGGCCGCTTTTTCGTCGATACGAACCTGTCGTGCGGCCCCGGCATCAGACCAGATTTCAATTTCGTGTGTGCGGCCAAGAGACTGCACAATACCAGTCAACTTCCAACCCAACGCCTCAGGACGGCGTACCATATCCTGCGCGGATGCCCGGCGCAGGCCGCGACCGGGTGAAAACAGCGATACGGCCTCTAGGATATTGGTTTTGCCTGCGCCATTGGGCCCATAGATCGCCACAGGACGACCATCACAAGACAAGCGCGCAATTTTATGCGAACGGAAATGGGAAAGGGTCAGGTCTGTCAGGCACAACATACGCTTCGCCCTCTAGCCGTTTTCTTTAAAAGAAAACGGACCGGAATTTTTGAAAAATTCCGTGGCCTCAAACCCGCATCGGCATGACCACATAGATCGCGCTTTGGTCGTTGCCTTCTCGCATCAGCGTCGGATCACCCGCCGAGTTAAACATGAACACCGCATTTTCACGGTCCACCTGACTAGAGATTTCCAACAAGTATTTGGCGTTAAATCCAATTTCGAGAGACTCGTCACTATATGCCACGGCCAGCTCTTCCTCGGCAGCGCCACTGTCAGGTGCGTTGACCGACAGGGTCAACTTGTCTTCTTCCAACTGTAGCTTAACAGCCCTTGACCGTTCAGAGGAAACTGTCGCCACCCGATCCACGGCTCGGGCAAATTCGGCAGCGTCCACTTCCAGACGGCGTGTATTGCCCTGTGGAATAACCCGTGTGTAGTCGGGAAATGTACCGTCGATCACTTTGGACGTCAGCGTCACATCAGGCGTTGCAAACCGCACTTTGGTTTCGCTGACTGACACAGCAATCATCAATTCGTCGTCTTCCAGCAATTTGCGCATCTCACCAACGGTTTTACGCGGTACAATCACACCGGGCATATCGCCAGCGCCTTCGGGCAAATCCGCATCAATACGCGCCAACCGATGTCCATCCGTGGCCACGCAGCGCAGCACCTTGCCGCCGTCGGATTCCGCCACATGCATATATACGCCATTCAGGTAATACCGCGTTTCTTCGGTCGATATGGCAAATTTGGATTTATCAAACAATCGCCGCATAACTGCCGCCGCGACCGAAAAATTAGTCTGGTAGTCCGACGTGGCCATCACTGGAAAGTCTTCGCGTGGCAATGTCGCCAGCGAAAAGTTCGACCGTCCAGCCTCGACCGTCAACCGTCCGGCTGCACTATCAGCGGTCAGCGATACCAAAGCGCCATCCGGCAGTTTGCGCACAATTTCATGCAACGTCATAGCCGACACGGTGGTAGACCCGGCGCGTTCAACCTGAGCAAGGGTTTTGTCGACCACTTCTATGTCCAGATCTGTCGCGCGAAAATGGACCTGTTCGCCTTCGGCTTCGATCAGCACGTTGGCCAGTATCGGGATCGTATTGCGTCGCTCTACAACCGATTGTGCCTGAGACACGGCTTTTAGCAATGCGCCGCGTTCTATGCTGAACTTCATGATCTTTGATCCTCTGCGTCAGTCAGGAAGGGCAACCTAGCGTGTTTGCCTGCCCATACAAGGTTTTTATGGATTGTTTCGCCGGAAATGCAAGTGCGTCAAGGGGCAGAGGCGGCCGGTCTGGCCCATCTGCTCTGCCCTGTGATACCTGCGCTACGCTTCCAGCGTACGGCGCAGCATTTCCACATCTTCGGCAATTTGACCGTCGGTGGTTTTCAACTCTTCAATCCGGCGCACGCCATACATGATCGTGGTATGATCCCGTCCGCCAAAACGACGCCCGATTTCCGGCAACGACCGGCTGGTCAGTTGCTTGCACAGATACATCGCCACCTGACGCGGGCGCGCATAAGTGCGCAGGCGCTTTGGTCCGATGATGTCGCTAAGGCGAATGTTGTAATAGTCCGACACTTTGCGCTGAATCTCTTCGACAGTGATCTTACGCTCGGATGCACGCAACACATCGGCCAGACAATCCTGCGTCAGGTCCATATCAATTTCGCGCCCGACCAGCGAAGCAAAGGCAAACAGCCGGGTCAACGCGCCTTCGAGAACACGCACATTGGTCGAGATACGTTGTGCAAGAAATTCCAGAACACCATCGGTGATTTCAAGGTCCGGATAGGTCTTGCGATGCATCTGTACCTTGGTTTGCAGGATGCCCAGACGAAGTTCGTAGTCAGTTGGATGCAAATCCACCACCAGCCCGCATTGCAGGCGGGATTTAACGCGGTCTTCAAGATCTTTGATCTCACCAGGGGCACGGTCTGCGGAAATGATGATCTGTTTGTTCTGGTCTACCAGCGCGTTGAAAGTGTGAAAGAACTCTTCCTGGGTGCTGTCCTTACCGGCGATGAACTGAACATCATCCACCATCAGCACATCAACCGATCGAAACAAGATTTTGAAATCCATCATCTTGCGTTCGCGTAGCGCCTGAACAAATCGGTACATGAATTGTTCGGCAGAGAGGTACAGCACATTCAATTCCGGTTTGCGGGCCCGTAATTCCCATGCAATCGCATGCATCAGATGGGTTTTGCCAAGGCCAACGCCGCCATACAGAACCAGTGGATTAAACGTTACCGGCCCGCCTTCGCTGACGCGGCGCGCAGCGGCATGGGCCAGTTCATTTGGCTTGCCTACGACAAAGCTATCAAAGGTAAACCGGGCATCCAATGGCGCAGCTTGCAGGGCTTCTGCAACGCTGGCATTCGTTTTGGCGCTGGAAACGGTTGGTTTGGTCGGCGAGGCAGATCGGTTGTCGGGTCGGTTGTCAGGTCGTAGCGGCGAATTGGCCGCAACCTTAAAGGCGACACGTTGCACCGGGTGGCCAGCTTGGTTCAGTTCATACAGAATCAAATCTGCGAAATTTTGGCTGACGTAATTTCCCATGAAATTTGTCGGGACATGAAAAACCGCAATTCCGCTTTCAAGTTGCGAAAATTCCAGTGGTTCAATCCACGTGGTATAGTTATTCTGTCCAACTGTCTTAAGCAGTCGTTGTCTCAGTTCGCCCCATTTTTCGTTTGTCATCCAGCGCCTCACGCATCCCAAAAAAAATCCGGCCTTACAGCCCGTTGTTTTCTAGCCAGAAAAATTCTGGCGGGATTCACATCGCAGGATATGAATGCACTTGGCAAAACAGCAGCACATTCGCCCAAAAACAGGCGGTACAACAAGCACCGTCATCATTAGCGTCTAATCCCCATCGCTGGTGACACCAAAAAAGAACAACGAAGCAACGTTGCAAACACATTTAATGACAGGGCTGTAAATCGGCCTAAACCAATAGTTGCAGCAGGTCTTTCGAAAACGCCTTACAGCCCATCCGTCCAACAATCGCTTTCTTCAGTTGTTGATGCACATCAACAACCACCGTTAGCGCCTGTCCCCCCAGCGAGTGAATCGCTTACATAGTGGTAACAAGTTCTTGAGCAATGCGGCAATAAACCTTTGGTATTGACTCAAACTTTGTCTGCAAAGAATCTGTTGCACCTGCAGAAAAACGTCAGCTAATCCGAACCAAAAACAAAGCACACAAAAAGGCGCTGCCAATGGCAACGCCTTTACGTAAAAGCAAATTTCTCAGATTGCGTGAGCCGAAGCTCAGGCCAGTGCTTTGACCCGCGACGACAGGCGCGACATTTTGCGCGCTGCGGTCTTTTTATGATAAACGCCTTTGGTCACACCGCGCATCAGCTCGGGCTGAGCTGCGCGCAGGGCTGTTGCGGCATTGTCCTGGTCGCCCGATTCAATCGCTTCTTCTACGGTACGCAGAAAAGTACGGATGCGCGAACGGCGAGCTTTGTTTACGGCAAAGCGGGCTTCGTTCTGACGGGCGCGTTTCTTAGCTTGTGGCGAATTGGCCATATTTTTTATCGTCCCACGGTTTGAGTAGGGTGTGAATTAGAAGTCGCGTCTTT
>JAHRVZ010000090.1 GCA_019090405.1 Paracoccaceae bacterium | reverse complement strand
ATCTCGAACGCGCATTATGCGTTGGCGACGAATTGGGTGGCCATATCGTGTCGGGCCATGTGGACGGGATTGCCGAGATAATCAAGATGGTTGATGACGGTGACAGCACCCGTGTCACGCTGCGCGCCCCAAAGGAACTGGCGCGGTTTATTGCGCAAAAGGGGTCGGTTGTGCTGAACGGAGCATCGTTGACCGTGAACGAGGTGGATGGTTGTGATTTTGGCATCAACTTTATTCCCCACACCAAAGAGGTGACAACATGGGGGGATGCAGCCGTTGGTGATCGGGTGAATTTGGAAATTGACACGATGGCACGCTATGTGGCGCGTCTGGCCGAGATGGGGTCATGACAAAGCAACCCACCATGATCGGGCACAATAACGGGCCTAACATGGAGCGCGGGCATAGCTATCGCAGCTATCAGTGGCGCCGTGCACAGCAGGCGTTGATGCCCAATACCTTGCCGATGATGCTGATCAAAATGCGCGTGCGGCGCGCGGCGGAACTGGGCATGGCCTATAAGACCTATGCAAGGATCAGGCAGGCATCGGGGCAGGACATCATGGCATTGCTGTTTTCGTCCAATGCGTTGCGAATTATTGGTAATGGCGCAAAAATGCCGGATGCCGAGACCCGTGCCTTAGAGGCGGTGAAATCCGCAAGCAAGCTAACATTGGTTCACGCTCCGAACACGCCGCCCGCCGTTTTGCAGGCAAATCCAGTGCTGGACGCGGCCCAGGCCGCGCCGCGTTTTACCGACAGTTGGACACAAATGCGCGAACGGGTCCAGGCGGTGATCCGGCAACGGAATTTACCGGGGGATCAAGTGTTGATCATCGGCGACGCGCCGCTTGAGGCAGAGTGGACAGCAGCAGCCCGAGCAGCGGGATATTTAGCCGCAGATCAGTATTTCACACATCAGGCCGTCTGACCAAGACAGGTGTGAATTTTGCCACCCAACCTTTGAATTGCGCCACATCCCCGACGCCAATCCTTGCGGCGACGCCGCGTCCAGCCCTGATCCTATCGCTCGGGGTCTGGAAATCACCACTGACGTGGTTTATCTGCCCCTTAGACCTAGCTGCGAAAGTTGTTCCTATGAGCCAAGATTCTGCCCTAAGCACCACCCAGGAAATCATCGACGAGGCCCGCGCTGGCCGGATGTTTATTCTGGTCGACCATGAAGATCGCGAAAACGAAGGCGATCTGGTGATCCCAGCCGAATTTGCCGATGCGGCCGCGATAAATTTCATGGCGACGCATGGCCGTGGGCTGATCTGTCTGCCGATGACGGCGGAACGCGTTGACCAGCTTGGATTGCCAATGATGGCGGTGAATAACTCGTCCCGTCATGAAACCCCGTTCACCGTGTCGATTGAGGCGCGCGAAGGCGTCAGTACCGGCATTTCCGCAAGCGACCGGGCGCTGACCGTGGCAACGGCGATCAATGATCAGAACACGATGGCCAAACTGGCAACTCCGGGCCACATCTTTCCGCTGCGCGCGCGTTCAGGTGGCGTGCTGGTGCGGGCAGGGCATACCGAAGCCGCGGTTGATATTTCCCGACTTGCGGGGCTGCATCCGTCGGGCGTGATTTGTGAGATCATGAAAGATGACGGTACAATGGCGCGGTTGCCGGATCTGATGGAATTCGCGCAGGAACACGGGCTTAAGATCGGCACCATATCCGATTTGATCGCGTATCGCGCGCGCAACGATAATCTGGTGGTGGAAACATCGCGCTCGTCGGTTACTTCGGAATTTGGCGGTGATTGGGACATGCGCCTGTTTACGGACCAGACCCATGGCGTTGAACATGTTGTGTTGATCAAGGGCGACATCACCACAGATGCCCCCGTGTTAACGCGCACGCACGCCTTGCATGAGGCATCAGATGTTCTGGGTCTGGGGCCGAAATCGGCGCGTGAATTGCCCCGCGCGATGGAGCTGATTGCCGCCGAAGGACGCGGTGTCGTCTGCCTGTTCCGTCAACCAAACCATGCGCTTTATGCGACCGAAGAAGAGGGGCCGCGCACGATCAAACAAACCGGGCTGGGCGCACAAATCCTGTCAAAGCTTGGTCTGCGTGAATTGATCCTGCTGACGGATTCTCCGGATACGCGCTATTTGGGGCTGGATGCGTTTGATCTTATAATTGCCGGGACGCGTCCCATTATGACAAAGGTTTAACATGGCCAAAACTGAAACCCATTACACGTTGCCCCGCGCTGAATTTGACAAACCGGTCAAACTGCTGATCGTGGTTGCGCCCTATTACAAAGACATTTCCGACAATCAGATCGCTGGTGCCAAGGCCGAAATCGAGGCCTCGGGCGGCACTTGGGATATTGTTGAAGTTCCGGGCGCTTTAGAGGTTCCAACCGCCATCTCAATCGCTGACCGTCAATCCAACTTTGACGGCTATGTCGCTCTGGGCTGTGTGATCCGGGGCGAAACGACGCATTATGATACTGTTTGCAACGACAGTAGCCGCGCCCTTCAGATGTTGGGTTTGCAGGGGCTGTGCATCGGCAATGGCATCCTGACGGTTGAGAACCGCAAACAGGCGGAACTGCGTGCCGATCCAAACGCTATGAATAAAGGTGGCGGGGCTGCTGCTGCGGCCTTGCATCTGATTGCGCTGAGCCGTAAGTGGGGCGCCCAGACCAAAGGCATTGGTTTCAAAGCTCCCAGTGGTTCCTATCTGTTGGCTGGCGAAAATGATGGATCATCCAACGCATGAACAGCACCGCCCAGCCGGTTTCCGGCAATCAGAAACGCAAAATGAAATCGGCGGCACGGCTTTATGCTGTGCAGGCTTTGTACCAGATGGAACAGACCGAACAGACCAGCAAAGAGGTGGTGGACGAATTTATCGAACACCGATTTGGAGCGGTCTATGAGGGCGACGAAATGCAGGATGGCGACATCACGCTGTTTCGCAAGCTGATCGAAGATGCGGTGAATTATCAGGCTCCGATTGACCAAATGACGGATCGGGCTTTGGTGGCGAAATGGCCAATCGGACGGATCGACCCGACATTGCGCGGACTGTTCCGCGCAGCGGGCGTGGAATTGACGCAATCAGGCACGCCCCCCAAGGTTGTGATTTCTGAATATGTCGATGTGGCGCGCGCGTTTTTCCCAGACGGGAAAGAGGCGAAATTTGTGAATGCGGTTTTGGATCACATGGCGCATGAGGCCAAACCCGAGGCGTTTTAACCGCCTTGAACCTTGCGAAAATGCGCTTTGCCCAGCAGAATCAGACCTTTTTCGGAGCAAGCGACGTGTTCAGAGCTTCGAGAACTGTTTTTCGGGCGTCTTCGCTTAGGTTTTCGATCTTGCTGACCAATGTGTCTGTTTCCTCGGAATCAGGTTTGGTCTGGTTTTCCAGACGATAGGGAATAACGTCGCGAGCAATGCCTTTGAAACGCACGGGTTCAAGTGCTGTTGCGCTTATCTGATCGCGCACATGGGCATAGGTTTCATAACTGACGACGATCCCGCCCGGTTCGGCAATGCCTTCCAGACGGGCGGCCAGATTGGCTTCGGCGCCGATAATGGTGTAATCCATGCGTTCTTCGGACCCGAAATTACCAACGTTGCAATAGCCAGTATTGATCCCCATTCGGGCGCGAAACGGATGTTCCAGACCTCGTGACCGCCAGACCTTTTCCAGCTCAGTCAGACGGGTTTGCATTTCCAACGCCATTAGAACACAGGCACGGGCATCTTCTGCGGTTCCCTTGGTTTCTGGGTCGCCGAAAAAGGCCACGATCGCATCACCAATGAATTTGTCGATTGTGGCACCGTGGGCTTCGGCGATCTTGCTCATCTCGGTGAAGTATTCGTTCAGGATTTCGGTCAGTTCTTCGGGCTGAAGCCTTTCGGTTGTGGCGGTGAAGTCTTTGATATCCGAGAAAAAAACCGTCAGCTTTTTTCGCTCTGTCGAAATCTCGACGTCACGTTCCCCAGAAAATATCGAGCGATAAACCTGAGGCGACAGGTATTTTGACAGTTTCGCTGAAATGTTGGCCAAAAACTCATTGTT
>JAHRVZ010000089.1 GCA_019090405.1 Paracoccaceae bacterium | reverse complement strand
GTGCAAAACGCAGGGCTGGACAGCGTGATGACCAACAGTTTCGGATTTGGCGGAACCAATGGATCAATGATCCTTTCCAAGTTTCACGGGTAAGCAGCATGAACACAGAACTATTAAAAGGTAAACGCGGGCTGATAATGGGTGTCGCCAATAACCGCTCGATCGCGTGGGGCATTGCAAAGGCATTGCATGAAAACGGCGCTGAGCTTGCCTTTACCTATCAAGGCGAAGCGTTTGGATCACGGTTGGCACCTTTGGCGGCGACAGTGGGTTCGGATTTCATGGTCGATGTCGATGTGACAGACGACGCGTCGCTGGATACAGCGTTTGAAGGTCTGGCTGCACGTTGGCCAACCATTGATTTTGTGGTGCATGCCATTGCATTTTCCGACAAATCTGAACTGACGGGCCGGTTTCTCAACACCAGCCGGGCCAATTTCAAGAACTCGTTGGATATCAGTGCCTATTCCTTTATCGACGTGGCGCGCCGCGCCTACCCGTTGATGAAAGACAATGGTGGCACGATGCTGACCCTGACCTATCAGGGCTCAAACCGGGTTGTGCCAAATTACAATGTCATGGGGGTGGCCAAAGCCGCCCTTGAATCCGCAACGCGGTATCTGGCCAATGATCTGGGACCAGAGGGCATTCGCGTCAACGCCATCTCGCCCGGCCCTATGAAAACACTGGCCGGAGCGGCAATTGGCGGCGCGCGCAAAACCTATAAGTTCACCGATCAAAACGCCCCTTTGGGTGGCAACGCAACGCTAGAGGCCGTGGGCGGAACTGCCGTCTATCTGGTGTCAGATGCCGGCGCCTGTACCAGCGGTGAAATCATCCGTGTTGATGGCGGATACCATGTTCTGGGAATGCCGCAACCGGACTATTTGTAACAACTTTTCCCTCAACTTAAGCACAACTTTACCTTTCTGTCGCCACAGTCTGATGGAAGAAAGACCGCATGGAACGTCGCTATAGCCTTCAGGTCATAGACACCTATACTCCAAAATCTTCCACGCCAATTTTGCGTCGGTTGATTTGGATACTGTTGTTTATTGTCGCCATGTTGATGGCCATCGTGCTGTTATCGCAACCGCGTGCGGTAGCTTTTGTTCAATCCAAAATCAAACGCGCTGAATTCGCCATGGATTCGTACAAATCTGGCGAAGATCCCTCACAGCAGGTTGCACAGCAGTTATTAGATAACATCACGAATACCAAGACAAAGGTCGAAGCATCCGATCAGGCTACGCTTGATCAGATGGCTGAAGACAACGCAAACGACCGAAAAAGGTTTGGCGGCTCAAATATGCCAATCAGCCGGGTTCCGGTAAATCGGTTCGGCGCTTTCACTAATAATTAGGGTGATCCGAAACTAATTAGTCAATTTCGGCCGCCCCTTTCGCCTGCTTGCTTGCTGTGTCACTTTGCAGTCAACCTGGGGAATGACATGGCGTTCACAAAAGCGGTTCTTGATGCCAATGGCACTTTGTTTGATGTGGTCAATGGCGCCAGGAAATGGCTAGATATACCCGTGGCAACGATCAGATTTCCCAACCCAAACCAAAGGGCACCTGAATGAGCAACCTTGACATGATCCACGCCGCCGCCAGACGATTAGACGGTCACGTTAGGCGCACGCCCCTGCTTAGTTCTTCGTTTCTGGACGAGATCGCCGGGCGGCGCGTTTTGGTGAAACCAGAGTGTTTGCAACACACTGGCAGCTTCAAATTTCGCGGTGGCTGGTCGGCGTTATCCGCCCTTGATCCGGACGTGCGTGCCCGTGGCGTTATCGCGTTTTCAAGCGGCAATCACGCGCAAGGCATTGCCTTGGCAGCACAGCGTCACGACACAACCGCGGTTATCATCATGCCATCAGATGCCCCCAAAATGAAGATCGACAATACCCGCGCATTGGGCGCCGAGGTCGTGCTATATGACCGCGCGACTGAGGATCGTGACGTGATTGGTGACCGGCTATCCGCAGAACGCAACCTGACCCTGATCAAACCTTATGACGAACCTTTGGTGATTGCCGGACAGGGCACAACCGGGTTGGAAATCGCAGAACAGGCGGCCGTGGAAGGCGTGACATCAGGCGATGTTCTTGTACCTTGCGGTGGTGGAGGTCTGACGTCCGGGATATCATTGGCGCTTGAGGGTCATGCGCCCGAAATGCAGGTTCGACCCGTTGAGCCTGAAGACTTCGACGATGTGGCAAGATCACTGAAATCTGGCAAAATTGAACGCAATGACCGGCAATCAGGATCGCTTTGTGATGCGATCATTACGCCGGCCTGTGGTGATTTGACTTTTCCGATCATAAAACGCAATTGCGGTACAGGGATCGTCGTCACCGAAGAAGAAGCATTGCGCGCGGTTGCGCTGGCCTTTGCGCGCCTGAAAATCGTTGTCGAACCGGGTGGGGCTGTGGCCTTGGCGGCAGCTTTGTTTCATGGGGATCAGATCAACGGCGATGCGGTGATCGCAGTTGCATCGGGCGGCAATATTGATGCGGATGTATTCCGTATGGCATTAGAGCGGTACGCAGAATGACACGGCTGCGATTGCATTCTTCAGCGCAACAATCTGATTGACGCGGATCAATTCGACCTGAACCGGAAAGGATAGAACTATCGACATACTTGATCTAGGGGATGTGAAACTACACTACCGCGTTGACGGAGACCCTGATGGCGCACCTGTTGTCTTTGCCAATTCACTGGGCACCGATATGCGGCTTTGGGATGATGTCCTGCCGCTTCTACCCAAAGGAATAAGGGTCATTCGTTTTGACAAACGAGGGCATGGATTGTCGTCGCTGACCGCAGCACCCTATTCGATGGGTGCATTGGTGAATGATACCGAACAACTGCTGGATCACCTGAATGTCCGCGACTGCCTGTTCGTTGGTCTGTCGATTGGCGGCATGATTGCGCAGGGTCTGGCTGTCAAACGGATGGATTTGATCCGCGCCATGGTGCTGTCCAACACGGGTGCCAAGATTGGGACCAAGGACATCTGGGATGACCGCATCGCCCAGGTGAACACCGGAGGTATTAAAAGCCTTGCAGATGCAGTGATGATCCGTTGGTTCAGCGAAGAGTTTCGTACCAAACCAGAGCTTGAGCTGTGGTACAACATGCTGGAACGCACCCCCGATGTCGGATACGCGGGCTGTTCTGCCGCGATTTCCGGGTCAGATTTCTATGCCACAACTGCCAGCTTGCGGCTGCCAACTTTGGGCATAGCCGGGTCCGAAGATGGATCGACGCCGCCTGACCTTGTACGTGAAATGGTCGATCTGATACCCGGCTCTCAGTTTCATCTGATCCGCGGTGCGGGCCATTTACCCTGCGTTGAAAAGCCCGACGAATATGCCAAAACCCTGATAAAATTCATGAAAGATACCGGGCATATTTAGCGCGTTGGACGCACAATAGTTAACAAATTTGGAGAGTCTAAATGGCTGATTTCTTATTGATACATGGCTCATGTCATGGTGCGTGGTGCTGGCGTGATTTGATCCCCCAGCTTCAGGCATTGGGCCACACGGCACGCGCCATCGACATGCCCGGTCATGCAAACGACACAACGCCGATTTCTGAGGTGACGCTGGACACCTGCGGCAAAGCCATTTTGGCGGCCTCGACACCGGATACGCTGATTGTTGGTCATTCATGGGGTGGTTATCCGATCAGCGCCGCGGCTGAGATAAACCCCGATGCAATGCGTGAACTGATCTATCTGAGCGCGTATTTGCCGATTTCAGGGATGTCGCTGGTCGGCATGAGCAAGCTACAAAAAGATCAGCCTTTGGTCGGTGCCGTTATTCGCAGTGAAGACAAGACCAGCTTTACCGTCGATCCGGACCGCATTCGCGATTTGTTTTACCATGATTGCTCTGACGAAGTAGTCGCCTTTGCCACGGCTTCTCTGCGCCCTCAGGTCATTAAACCACAGGTCACTCCGCTGACCGTAACCGAGCGTTTCGCAAGCGTTCCAAAATCATACATCCAAACTCTGTATGACCATACGATTCCTCCGGATTTCCAACTGGAACTGGCCAAAGATATTGCTGAAGACCGGATTTACAGCATGCCAACGTCGCATTCGCCGTTTTTTTCCGACCCCAAAGGTTTGGCGGCGCTGCTTGATCGAATATCCAAATAATTCGGATGACTGGCTGGCAACGAACAAAGGTCCAAAACCGTTTGGTCAGTCAAACACCTGCCCTGAGGTCAGCATAAAATATTTCGCTTTCGATTTGCGACAGACAGGCATAGCGTGCCAACAAATCCGGCATCCATATATAAGATAGTTGATTTGCGACTTCCTGTTCTGTTCATTCTCGTGACTGTGACGTTGGATGCCATAGGCATCGGCCTGATAATGCCAATCATGCCCGACCTGATTCTAGAGGTGCAGGGTGGAACATTGGCAAGCGCTGCCATATGGGGCGGTGTTCTTACCACTGTTTTTGCCTTCATGCAGTTTCTGTTTGGCCCGATCATCGGCAACTTGTCTGATCGCTTTGGCCGGCGTCCGGTTTTATTGATTTCACTCGTGGTCATGAGCGCCGATTATCTGGTCATGGCTGTCGCCGGATCCATCTGGTTGCTGTTGATCGGGCGCATTGTTGGTGGAATCACCGCCGCCACGCATTCAGCAGCCAATGCCTATATCGCCGACATTTCCAAACCTGCCGACAAGGCTGCAAATTTCGGCTTGCTTGGGGCCGGTTTTGGTGTCGGTTTTGTTCTTGGCCCGCTAATCGGAGGCCTGTTGGGCGAATACGGCACCCGAGCGCCCTTTTATGCGGCGGCCGTATTGGCCGCACTGAATTTTGTCTTTGGCTACTTCATCCTGACTGAAACCGTTACCGACCAAATCCGCCGTCCGTTCAATTGGGCCAGAGCCAATCCGTTTGGTGCGTTCAAACATATGTCCAGCCTGCCCGGTGTGCGACGACTGTTAATTGTGTTCTTTATCTACTCTGTTGCCTTCCATGTTTATCCGTCGATCTGGCCCTATTTCACCCAGGAACGTTTCGGATGGTCGCCGCAGATGATCGGGATTTCCCTGGCATTGTTTGGAACCATGATGGCAATTGTGCAGGGCGGGCTGATCCGCATAATCCTTTCCCGGTTGGGTGAATGGCGTACAATAATTTATGGCATTGCGTTTGACATTGCCGCATTTGGCGCCTTGGCCGTTGTGACCAGCGGCACGATTGCCTTGGTCCTGACCCCGATGGCGTCCCTTGGGGCGGCGACAGTACCAGCAATGACTGGCATTATGTCACAATTGGTTGGCGATGATGAACAGGGGGCATTACAGGGGGTCATGGCCAGCACCGGTGCCTTGGCCATGATCGTATCACCCATGCTTATGACCTCGGTCTTTGCCGAATTCACGCACGAAGGAGCACCCATCTATTTGCCGGGCGCCCCATTTTTGGTATCAATGCTGCTGATGACAGTCGCATTGGTGATTTTTCTGCGCTCTAAACCCATCTAGTCGAAAACACGACGGTAAGCTGGCGCATTCCTGCTTGCACAGTTTTTTGGCGCGGTCCACTTTAGTGACAACCGAAACAGGGAGAGTTTCATGCAAACCATCAAAGCCGCCGTCTGCCATGAACATGGCGCCCCACTTGTGGTTCAGGACATCCAGCTTGCAGCACCCAAACAAGGCGAGGTCGAAGTATCGCTGGATGCCGTAGCGATCTGCCATTCCGACATATCCTATGCCGAAGGTGGCTGGGGAGGACATTTGCCTGCGGTCTATGGGCACGAAGCGGCCGGTGTGATCACCGCCCTTGGTGATGGTGTCGGAAGTTTCAAATTGGGCGACGCGGTTGTCGTGACCCTGATCCGGGCCTGTGGGTCATGCCCGAACTGCGCCAGCGGCAAACCAACGATCTGCAACGCACCAGATCCCGGTGTGGATGGTCCGATTTCCACGATGGATGGCGGGCC
>JAHRVZ010000451.1 GCA_019090405.1 Paracoccaceae bacterium | reverse complement strand
GTTGCGCCACAACCTGCAGCTTGTCCAACTGAAGTACGGTCACAGGAATCTGTTTTCCGTCTTCCATGAACAGGCGTGTCATGCCGACTTTCTTTGCGATAATACCAGAGCGCATGTTGTTTACCCTCCGATCTTAAGATTGCAATTTGATCTCGACGTCCACACCAGCCGCCAGGTCGAGCTTCATCAGCGCGTCCACGGTCTGGGGAGTCGGATCAACAATGTCGAGCAACCGCTTATGTGTGCGGATCTCAAATTGGTCACGAGATTTCTTGTCAACGTGGGGACCACGCAGAACGGTGAATTTCTCGATTTTGTTCGGCAGCGGAATCGGGCCACGTACGCTGGCTCCGGTTCGCTTGGCAGTGTTGACGATCTCTTGGGTGCTGGCATCCAGAACCCGATAGTCAAATGCCTTTAGCCGAATGCGGATATTTTGGCTTTGCATTGTCTTCAGCCTTTCACGGCTTGTGAGAGTTGATAGGAGGAGCAACAGACCATCCGTTGCCCCTCTTCGAACCCGAAGCGGGGGGGTTCACCCCCGCATATTGGATTATGCGATGATCTTGGATACAACGCCGGCACCAACGGTGCGGCCACCTTCACGAATGGCGAAACGAAGACCGTCTTCCATTGCGATTGGTGCAATCAGTTCAACTTCGAACTTCAGGTTATCGCCAGGCATGACCATTTCAGTACCTTCAGGCAATGTCACCGTGCCAGTTACGTCTGTTGTCCGGAAATAGAACTGTGGACGATAGTTGGCAAAGAATGGCGTGTGACGGCCACCTTCATCTTTGGTCAGAATATAGGCTTCTGCCTCAAACTTGGTGTGTGGCTTAACCGAACCTGGCTTACACAGAACCTGACCGCGCTCAACGCCGTCACGATCAATACCACGCAGCAATACGCCTACGTTGTCACCAGCTTCACCGCGATCAAGCAGCTTGCGGAACATTTCAACACCGGTACAGGTCGATGTTGTTGTATCGCGGATACCAACGATTTCAATACCGTCGCCAACGTTGATCACACCACGTTCGATACGTCCGGTCACAACTGTACCACGACCCGAGATCGAGAACACGTCTTCGATTGGCATCAGGAACGGCTGGTCAACAGCGCGCTCAGGTGTTGGGATATATTCGTCAACAGCAGCCATCAGCTCTCTGATTTTCTCTTCGCCGATTTCAGGCTTGTTGCCTTCCATCGCGGCCAAGGCCGAACCCATGATGATCGGGGTGTCGTCACCAGGGTAGTCATAGGTATCCAGCAGTTCGCGGATCTCCATTTCGACCAGTTCCAGCAGCTCGTCATCGTCAACCTGATCAACTTTGTTCATGAAGACAACAATCTTTGGGATACCAACCTGGCGGCCCAGCAGGATGTGTTCACGTGTCTGAGGCATGGGGCCATCAGCTGCGGAACAAACCAGAATTGCGCCATCCATCTGAGCGGCACCAGTGATCATGTTTTTCACATAGTCAGCGTGTCCTGGGCAATCAACGTGGGCATAGTGGCGCGCTTCGGTTTCATACTCAACGTGTGCTGTCGAAATGGTGATACCACGGGCTTTTTCTTCGGGTGCGCCGTCGATTTCATCATATGCCTGAAATTCGCCAAAATATTTGGTGATTGCAGCTGTCAGCGTTGTTTTACCGTGGTCAACGTGGCCGATTGTGCCGATGTTGACGTGTGGTTTATTACGTTCAAATTTTTCCTTAGCCATGATGGCCTCCTTTATCTTGGGCGGTGCGAACAAACACACCTTACGTTAGTGCACCCCGTAAGGTGCGTGATTTCACGCACTTACGCGTATTTCGCCTGAATCTCTTCCGAGATAGTCTGCGGGATCGGATCGTAATGATCGAACTGCATCGAAAAGTTCGCACGACCCGACGACATGGATCGCAACGTGTTGATATAGCCGAACATATTCGCCAGCGGCACCATGGATTCAATCGCAATGGCGTTGCCGCGTTGCTCCTGACCAGTCACCTGACCCCGACGCGATGTCAGATCGCCAATGATACCACCTGTATATTCATCAGGTGTAATCACTTCGACTTTCATCATCGGTTCAAGCATCTTGGCGCCAGCTTTGCGCATACCTTCGCGCATGCACATACGTGCAGCAATTTCAAAGGCCAGAATGGACGAGTCAACGTCGTGGAACTTACCGTCAAGCAGCTCAACTTTGAAGTCGATGACCGGGAAGCCAGCCAACGGGCCGCTGTCCATAACCGACTTAATGCCTTTTTCGACACCCGGGATATATTCCTTGGGCACCGAACCACCAACGATACGGGATTCGAACGAATAACCTTCGCCCGGCTCGGTTGGGGAAATCAGCAGTTTGACCTCGCCGAACTGACCCGAACCACCCGACTGTTTCTTGTGGGTATAGGAATGTTCAACTTCGTGACCAATGGTTTCACGGTAGGCAACTTGTGGCGCACCAATGTTTGCCTCAACCTTAAACTCGCGCTTAAGACGGTCCACCAGAATATCAAGGTGAAGTTCACCCATGCCCTTCATGATGACCTGACCGGATTCAAAGTCAGTTTCAACCCGGAACGATGGATCCTCAGCCGCCAGACGGGCCAGACCGGTGGACATCTTTTCCTGGTCAGCTTTGGTCTTAGGCTCAACCGCGATCTCGATAACCGGATCGGGGAAAGTCATTGTTTCCAGAACCACAGGATCGTTAACCGCACAAAGCGTATCACCGGTTGTGGTGTCTTTCAGACCAGCCAACGCGATAATGTCGCCAGCAAATGCCTCTGTAATCTCTTCGCGATCGTTAGAGTGCATCATCATCATCCGACCAACGCGTTCTTTTTTGCTTTTGGTCGAGTTGATCATGGCGTCGCCCTTGTTCAGGACGCCCGAATAGATGCGGGTAAACGTCAGCGTGCCAACAAACGGGTCGTTCATGATTTTGAACGCCAGACCCGAGAACGCCATGTTGTCGTCTGCGCGACGTGCAATTGTACGTTCTTCTGTTTCGTCGCCCGGTTTGAAGCCCATGTAATCAACAACGTCAAGCGGGCTTGGCAGAAAGTCGATCACAGCGTTCAGCAAAGGCTGAACACCTTTGTTCTTAAACGCGGAACCAGCCAGAATTGGGACAAATGTCATTGCCAATGTACCAGCACGGATCAGCTTACGCAGGGTATCCACATCAGGCTCTTCGCCTTCCAGATACGCCTCCATTGCGTCGTCATCCATTTCAACGGCCAGCTCAATCATGTTGCCACGCATTTCGTCGGCACGATCCTGAAGCGACTCGCGGATCGGACGAAGTTCCCAGGACGCGCCCAGATCTTCGCCTTCCCAAACCCATTCCTGCATGGTGATCAGATCAACGATGCCTTCCAGTTCGGTTTCGGCACCGATCGGGAATTGCACAGGGCACGGCACAGCGCCGGTCCGGTCGCGGATCATTTTCACGCAGTTGTCAAAGTCCGCGCCGATTTTGTCCATCTTGTTGACGAACACAATCCGCGGCACCTTATAACGGTCAGCCTGACGCCAAACGGTTTCGGTCTGAGGCTCAACACCCGCGTTGGCGTCCAGCAGCGCAACCGCGCCATCCAGAACGGCCAGCGAACGTTCAACTTCAATCGTAAAGTCAACGTGGCCGGGCGTGTCGATGATGTTCATGCGCATCTTGTCGCTTGATTCTTCACCGGCTACGCCAGTTTCGGTACGCTCCCAGAACGTGGTGGTCGCAGCGGACGTGATTGTAATACCGCGTTCCTGCTCTTGCTCCATCCAGTCCATTGTCGCGGCGCCATCATGCACCTCGCCAATGTTGTGGGATTTGCCAGTATAGAACAGAATCCGTTCGGTACAGGTTGTTTTACCTGCATCAATATGCGCCATGATACCGAAGTTAC
>JAHRVZ010000088.1 GCA_019090405.1 Paracoccaceae bacterium | reverse complement strand
GCATAGGCGTCGGCCAGTGCGTCCGAGCTGCCCCGGTGCGGGTCGAACCATTCCAGCGTGGCGTTCAAAGCGCCGATCAACATCAGGCGAAATCGCCTTATGTCGACGTCGTGACGCAGGCCGCCCTTGGCCTGAAGGTCCGTCAAAAGGGTGTCCCATTCGGTTTCATAAGCGCGCCGGGCAGGCAGGTTGGCATCGCGTACGGTCTGTGGCACTTGCCCGAATATCCGCACATTGGCCGAGGTGTAGTCGCTGAAATCCAAAAGTGTGCGCAGATGGACCCTGATGGCCGCGCGCAGGATAAAGTTGGCATCGCAACCTTCGGGCGGCGCATCTATCGCCTGACGCATTTGTTCATGTACGGCCCAGATGCCCTCATCAAGGATTGCCACCACAATTTCGTCTTTGGAATTGAAATGGTAATAAATACTGCCCGCCTTGATTCCGGCGTCCTGCGCAATTTTTCTAAGTGACACGGGCCCATAGCCGTGTTCCCTGAACAACCGCGCCGCCACATTCAGAATGCCATCACGCCCGACTTTTTGGCGGGGTTGTGCTGACTGCGTTTTGATCAGTGGCTCGTCCATAAGAGTGTGCAGCATTTCAAAGTTACCTACCTAACAACTGTTAGGTTGAGTGGAGAAAGAAGTCAACAGCGACCGGCCCAAACGTGGGATTACCTTGTCTTTCGCTATTCAAACCTCTGAAATTGAGTGATTTTGTTTATCAGTCCGATAAACAGTACCGGTGAATCCACCGATATTTTCGCCACCTTTGCCTGTCACATCGACTCGGTACACGGCAATTTTTCGCGAGCGTGACACTTCGATAGCCCGAGCGGTCAGCACATCCCCTTCAAAGGCAGCGGCCTGAAAGGTCATATGCGCGTCAATTCCCGCCGACAGGATGCCATGACTGTTAGAGGCCAGACCAAAGGCGCTGTCAGCTAGTGAAAACAGCGCCCCGCCGTGAATGGTGCCGTTGAAATTCAGGTGCTCGGCGCGCACTTTCATTTGCAATTCACAACTGCCGCTGCCGGTTTTTAACCGTTTGATACCAAGAAAATTCATATACCCGTCACGGCGGGCGAAATCCGCGCCAAGCCTATCAGGTGTCGGCGGTGCTGTTTGGATGTCACTCAATCGGCTAACTCCTTGTGAAGGGTATCCAGAACTTGTCTGGCCGCATCCGACAGGCCTATCTGCGCTTCTTGCACTGCTTGAATGATCGCTTCGATCGCATCTGAGCGGCTTGTCATAACATGCGATTCGGCTGCCTGTGCCACGGCCTGCGCTAACAGGTGGCGGCTGCGGCCAGCCAAAGCGGAGCGGTCGTCGTTCCGTTCGTTGTATGCGGCGCACTCGTCGATCGCGTCCGCCAGTTCGGCCACGCCGGTTCGGGCAATCGCATCGGTACTCAGCACCGGTACGGGATGATCCGATGGTGCGCGCAAGGATAGCATCGCATCAAGCTGGCGTTTGGTCTGCGAGGCCAACGGCTGGTCAGACTTGTTGACCACCAGAATATCAGCAATCTCAAGGATACCGGCCTTGATTGCCTGTATGTCATCCCCCAACCCCGGTGCGGCGATGACGATGCGCACATCGGCAATACGGGCCATTTCGACCTCGGACTGGCCTGCGCCAACGGTTTCAAGAACCACCACATCGCGCCCGGCGGCATCCATCAGGTCAGCCACCTGAGCCGCCGCGGCCGACAAACCGCCCAAAGCCCCGCGTGACGCCAGAGAGCGAATGAACACGCCCTCATCCAGGGTGTGCTCGGCCATGCGGATACGGTCACCCAGAACTGCCCCGCCAGTGATTGGGCTGGACGGATCGACAGCGACAACGCCCACGGTTTTACCGCGCTTGCGCAACTCGGCAACAAAGGCGTTGACCAGTGTTGATTTCCCAGCCCCCGGCGGGCCGGTGAAACCCACCACGACCGCCTGGCCCAGATGGGGCCGGATCGCCCGCAGGATGTTGAGGGCATTGGGCGCGTCGCGTTCAACTACGCTGATTGCGCGCGCAAGTGCTGCAATCTCGCCGCCGATCAGGCGCGCGGCGAGAGTGGGTTTGTCCGGATTATTGGCTTGCATCGGTGTCAGGCCACTACCAATGGCTGGCCAAAGCCAAGCTCGTCACGCAACACGGCGATGATTTCGCTCTGCGTGGCCGCCGCGCGGGTGGCATCGACCAAGGCGCCAAAGGTGTTGTCGCTCTCTGAACGCGCAGCGTCGCGCAGGGTTTGCAGCGCCGCCGCCACGGTTTCCTGATTGCGCCCTGACTTATACGCGGCAAGCTGGTCAATCTGGCCCTGCATCCAGTCAGTTTCAGGGCGTTCGACTGCCGGTTGTGCGGTATCGTCATCCTTATCCTGATAGGAATTGACGCCGACGACGATTTGTTCGCCCGTATCCACCGCCTCTTGAAATGCCAGCGCGCTTTCGCCGATCATACCTTGCACATAGCCGCTTTCGACGGCCTTGAACATGCCGCCCTGTTCGTCGATATCGCTGATCACCCGCAGTATTTCTTCCTCCATCTGGTCGGTGAGTGTCTCGACGTAATAAGAGCCACCCAACGGGTCGATCACATTGCACAGACCTGCCTCATGCTTGAGGATATTCTGGGTGGCGATGGCGATTTTTGCCGGTCCTTCGGTGGGGGTGGTGAACACTTCGTCATAGCCATCGGTGTGCATGGATTGCAGCCCGCCCAGAATGCCGGACATGGCCTGTACCGCCACACGGGCGATGTTGTTCAGGGGTTGCTGTCGGGTCAGATCAACGCCCGAGGTCTGGGCGTGAAACTTGAACCGCAGCGCGCGTGGATTGGTGACACCGAAACGGTCCTGAAGCAGGCTGGCCCAGATGCGCCGCCCGGCGCGGAATTTGGCGACTTCTTCGAAAAAGCTGATCGAAATGTCAAAGAAGAAGGTAAAGCGTTCCAGAAACTGGTTTGGGTCCATACCGCGCCCGATACAATCATTGGCGTACTGGATCGCAGTGGACAGGGTCAGCCCCATCGCCTGCGCCGGGGTCGCCCCGGCCTGTTGCATATGCTGGCCGACTACGGACAGGGGGTTCCAGTTGGGTACGTTTTCGGCCAGCCATTCGATTGCATCCAACTGCACCCGCCGCGCGCCGGTCAGGGACAGGCGATAGAACATGTGATTGGCCACGAAATGCGAGATGTAATCGCTTTGGTTCGAGGTGCCGGTGATCTTGTCCCAGCCGATATCGCGCTGCTCGGCCACCACCAGCATCTGCGCCAGCATAGTGAACGGGTTGGGGTCGTTCAGGCCAATTGAAATATCACCGATCGGGATGTCACGCAGGGCGATATCCATGTCTTCCACGGTGTTGAGGATCGTGCCGCAGGTGCCCAAAAGCTCTGGTTCCACCTCGTCACAATCCAGACCCCGATAGACCGAGTTGCACGGAATGATGCTGAGCGCCGACGCGCCGGATTTAAGGATCGACTTGATCCGTTCGTTGAAATCCTCGGGCCGTCCAAGGCCGATGAGCTGGCGCTGGGTCCATGTGCGGCCGCGGTGCATCGACGGATAAATGCCCCGTGTCATTGGCCCCGAGCCGGGAAAGCCCAGCTTTTCATCATAGTCCGGCTCTGTGCCTTCGGTCGGCCAGTAAAGCGGCTCAATCTCGATGCCCGAGCGGTTGCGGACTGTCTTGGTGTCGCTGACCTGGGCGTCAAAGCCCTGTCGCCACTCTGCAGTAGCGGTTGCGCGGTTGGTTTGTGATTGCGGTTGGGTTTTGTTTATCTTGTTCATGGCTCGGGTCTCCTTTTAGTCCTGCGGGCGGTCGGCAGCGGCCTTGCGGGCCAGGCTTTCGACTTCGGTGACGATGTCTTCGCGGCTGGAACCTGGATGGAAAACACGCGACACGCCGGCTTTTATCAGGTCAGCCTCTTCGTTCTTTGGAATGATGCCGCCAACAATGACGCGCACATGGTCCAGCCCGGCTGCGGCCAGTGCCTTCATCAGCTTGGGAATCAACAAGTGATCGGTCGCAAGCGAGCTGATGCCGATCACATCAACGTCCTCTTGCAAGGCCAGCGTGACAACCGAATCGAGCTTTTGCCAGGGGTTGGTATAGATAACTTCCATCCCTGCATCACGCAGGAAGGCGGCGATAATGCGGCTGCCACGATCATGCCCGTCAAGGCCGATCTTTGTCACCAGCACGCGGGCTGGGATAGTTGCTGTTAGGGTCATGTTTTTTCCTTTACGTGCGTAATGTCAATTTCTTGAGTTTGGCGCAAATTGGCGATGAATTGATCCGCCAGATCAGCCGGTGTATGCCGCCCCTCGCGATACCAAAGCGGGGCGTGGTTCATCGCCCCGATCAACATCAGCCGGAACAGGCTTGGGTCGGTTTCGGGGGGCAGGGGCAGGTCTTTGACCAGTGTGATAAAACGGGCCTCGTAGGCGTTGCGCAGAGTAACCAGTTCGGTTTCTGCACCCGGAGCGTCGCGCGGCACCACCCGTACCACCACATGGGCGAAATCGCTGCCCTCAAGTAGCGTGGCAAGATGCGCCGTGCAGGCCGCCTGTAGTCGAAGCCAGGCGTCGTCCTGACAATCTGCCAGAGCGCTATCCACCGCCTGGCTGATCCGTCGTACGCCTTCTTCAAAGACGGCCACAAGCACCGCCTCTTTGGAAGGGAAATGATAGTAGAGCGACCCCGGCAGCATACCGGCAGCCTTGGCGATGTCGCGGATAGACGTTCCGTTGAAACCCTTGCGAACAAAGAACCCCGCCGCGGTCTCAAGGACGAGTTCCCGGCGATTGTTAGCTTGAGTTCGGGTGGTTGCAGGGGCAGGCATGATAGACTTTCAACAAGCAAACGATTGTTTGGTTATGGGGGAATATCGAGAGCATGTCAAATGTTCTTTGTTCTTGTGCAAGATTGTCCACTGGCGCTTTCGGACGATTTTTGAAGATTTAGCAAGCTCTGCCGCTATGTCATTTTGGTTGGTCGAGCGTGACATCCCGCACCGTTGTCACCCGCTTGCGACCGCTGTAATCGAACGTATTGTGCTGAGGGAACTTTGCCAGTTCCGGCGATTAGCTTTTGAAGAGCAACCCGTCAAGCAGCAGCTTCTGGAGCATGCTGGTAAGATCTCTCAGGTCGTAGTGATTATCTTTCGTGCTCTTGTCCAGATCAAACCATTCGACCGTCCAGTTAAGAGCGCCCAGCATCGCCTGACGCAGCGGCACTACCCTTATGTCAGAACGGATATCGCCTGCTTTCTGAGCTTCGCTTAGGATGCCATCCCAAAGTCGGGCATATTCGTGCCGGACCGGTAAGTGCCGGGCGCGCACATCCTTGGGTAGCTGACCGTAGACGCGGATGTTGGCCGAAGTGAATTCGCTGGCCTGAATGAGGTATTTCAGATGGGTCTCCATCGCGACTGCGATACGGCTGCGGTGATCTGAAAATGCGCTGGTGTCGGTGACGGCATCCCGAACCCCGTTCAGCAGATCCCGCAAACCGAGGTCCAGCACTTCGTCAAGGATATGTTCCTTTGAAGGGAAATGATAATAGATACTACCGGCCTCACTGCCCGCCGCTTGCGCGATAGAGCGCATTGTAGCGGCTTTGTACCCGTTTTCACGAATCGTCAGCGCCGCCGCTGTCAGGACTTGTTCACGCGATCTTGCTGCTTTGCCCTTGGCAGTTTCGTGTCGCGGTCTCCCAACCTGTTCGCCCGTTGTGGATTGAGGCGCGGGAATGGGGTGCCCGTGCACCAGCTCTTCGCTCATCCCTTCCAGCAGCAGTTTTGACATTCGTTGCGACAATTCTTGGACTGGATAATGCGCAGTATCGTACCATTCCACCGTCCAGTTGAGAGCGCCAAGAATGAACTGACGCAACGGCACTACACGCATGTCTGTGCGCAGCGACCCGCTGTTCTGAAACAGGGTAAACATTTCGTCCCACAGCGCCGCATAAGCCTTACGCAGCGGTCGGTGTTGGGCCCGCAGTTTCTCTCCCAGGACTGGATAGGTGCGGATGTTGGCCGATGTGAAATCGCTTTGGGTCAGCAGAAAGCGCAGATGCAGATCGACCATTTCCGGAAACACGATGCGTACCCCGTCCCCCCGGGTTTTGGCTTCTTTCCAGTAGCCTTCGACCGAGTTGTACAAGTCACGCAGCCCAATTTCGAGCACGGCATCGAGAATATCTTCCTTTGAGCGAAAGTGATAATAAATGCTGCCCGCTTCGATTCCGGCGGTCTGGGAAATTCGGCGCATAGTTGCAGCGCTGTGCCCTTCTTCACGAAACAGCAGAGCGGCGGCCGAAAGGATCTGTGCGCGCGTACGCTCGGATTTGGTTGGTAAGGTGCTCGCGATGGTTGGCTCAGTGGGCGTATTTTGCATGGTACTGTTTTCTTTAGCTCTGGACACAGTCTGACAATGAGAGTAAATCTAACACATGTTCGATTATACGCAATGGGTAGGTCAATGAAGGAACTTTTTGGCCGATTTTGACATCAATAAAGGAGTTATACTGATGCGGGGACTGAATGGTAAGCGGGTGATTGTGACCGGTGGCGGAAGCGGCATTGGGCGCGAGACTTGCAAACGATTTGCTGAAGAAGGTGCTGAGGTCGCGGTTTTTGACATGAACGCCGATGGTGCCGCTGAGACCGTCAAAGAGATCACGGATGCGGGTGGCAAGGCCAGCGCGCATGCTGTGGATATTACAGATCGCGCAGCGGTCGACGCAGGTGTCGCGGAGTTCGAAGCGGGCGGTCCGATTGATGTTCTGGTGAACAACGCGGGCTGGGATGTAATCAAACCGTTCCTCGATACGGATGTGGACCTTTGGAAAAAGGTAATCGACATCAACCTTTATGGCCCGCTTCATATGCATCACGCGGTTTTGCCCGGCATGGTGGCAAACGGCAAGGGTCGGATCGTAAATATTTCATCTGACGCCGGTCGGGTTGGGTCATCTGGCGAAGCGGTTTACTCTGCCTGCAAGGGCGGCATCATCTCGTTTACAAAGACCGTGGCACGGGAACTGGCCCGCAAAGGCATTCAGTTGAACGCCGTTGCACCGGGGCCGACAGATACGCCGCTCTTTGCTGCTGTAGCCGGAGGCGAAGCAGGTGCCAAGATCGCAGAAGGGCTCAAGCGCGCGATTCCGATGAAACGTCTGGCGCAGCCAACGGACTATCCTGGCGTGATTTGTTTCCTGAGTTCTGACGACGCCGGTTTCATTACTGGTCAGGTGATATCTGTTTCGGGTGGCCTGTCCATGCATGGCTAACCTGCCCTTGTGGTAAAGGTGGACAACAGTCCAAACAGCCGAAAAAAACGCCAAGGCCTGGGATACCAGGCCTTGGCGGTCTTTTGAAAAAGTTGTCTTTGGTCATGTTGTTATTTGATCAGGTTATAACGACCCAAAGACAGTGTAGCTGATTCACGAGTCCTGAAATCAGAGCGCCATATCCAAACCAAAAAGCGATTTGTTGTTGGTTGCGTGCCGCGCAGCCAGATGTCGCGCCTTTTTCCCCGATGCTAGGGTCCGCGCTGCCGCCCTTTCATGTGTCACCGAGGCAAGTTCCGGGAAAATCGAGAAAATTTCTTTGCGGGCGTCATCGCTTAGGGTTTTTAGGGCTTCGGGTCCGGTAAACAGGCTTTCGGTTTGGGCGCCATTTGAAATGACGACTTCGTGTTGATCGAATAGAATATGGTAATATGTCAGGTCTTTATTGCAGGTGGAAATACCAATCCCCTCAATATGCGTAAGTTGTTTGGCCGCAACCAGAACTTCGGGTCGCTCAAATATTCGCTGGGCAATTTTTGACCGCACCAATATCCGGTGTTGAGGAGATATGCACAAATCCTGATTTGGAACCTTTGGCCCCAGTGCCCCCGCACTAATGCAAATGGGGCGCAATTTCGGAGAGTCTTTAAGTTGCTGGGCGGATATGCTCTGGGCGCCAATCCATCTGATTTCCTGCGGTCCGTTGTCTACTGTCAACACAAGATCGCCTGACTTGAGCGTTTCAATGGGAACTGCGCCACCCGAAGCCATTTCGATCATGGTTCCGCCAGTGAAACAAACAAGGTCAATGGTATCATTGTCATCCATATCAATGAATGCATCGTTGCCCGAGACATGCCCGACACCGCCAAGAGTGATGGCTTGAATATTCATGTCACCGTAGCTGTCATTAGGCAAAATGAAATGTCGGACATCGGTGCCGGATGAGACCGTCAGGAACATCACTTCCAGATCGTTCTCGCTCCCGGCTCCGAATGTTGCCGATGACCCGTCACCCAGCAGAAAGCTGCCATTGCTGGTGGGCTCTTCGATTGTGTCAATTGTGTATACAACGCCGTCTATGGTCAGCGTCTCACCTTCGTTGAATTCTTCGTCAGGGTTATACCAGGCGCTTGATTTTTCGGCTCCGTCAACCACACCAAGAATGTCGCCGGAACCCCCATCATAGGCATAGGTGGTATTGGCATCAATACTGGTTACTTCGATTAGATCGTTAACGATAGTTGGCATTCCTTGCCCTTTCTGGTGGTTCAATCGTGTGACAACGACCAAAAGGCGGCTCACACGTCTAATTTGGCGCCGCCTGTAGGCTGGGTTTTGCGGTCGAAACACAGGATGTTTCGGTTGCAATCTTCAGACCTGTCTACAAACGTTTGATTAAGTAAGTTCTAATTCACCTAAAAGGACGGGGCATCGTGTAATAGGACGGGGCATCATGAATTTTCAAAGTCTGCGACAGGAAATCGCAGACTTTTTGCATGTTATCCATAGTCCGGTCAGTTAAATTGTTGTCATGTATTTCGTTGTGTCTTACACAGTTGATCACAGTCAAATAGGCCAATTTCATGGCTTTTAGATGGATTTTTCTGGTGAGGCTTCAACCAGCGTTGTCAACTGGGAGCACCTCCCGGCACTATTTGTTTTCTGGCGTCTCAGAACGCCGGATATTAGACGAGATTTTGAAAGGGAGTTTCTTATGCTCACGTTCTCACCGCCAAAAGACATTGCTGCTGACAGCACGCTAAAGGCGTTTCTCGATCAATGCGGCATGGCAAGTTACGAAGATCTTGTCGACCGTTCAAATGCGGATCCAGACTGGTTCTGGACGCGGATTCTGGAACGTTCCGGCACCCGGTTTCAACAACCCTATGATGTTCTGCGCGACATTTCCGGCGGCCCCGAAAACATCCGCTGGGCGATTGGTGGCGCGCTTAACCTGACCGAAACCCTGCTGGATGCACCATTAGAAGACGGGCTTGGTGACAAACCGGCGATTGACTGGACCGGCGAGGACGACACACGACGTGTCTGGAGCTATGCCGAACTGGCCGCCGAAACGTCCCGCGTGGCCGCAGCTCTTGTCGCGCGTGGGATCGGGCCGGGCGACAAAGTTGGTTTGTATATGCCGATGATTCCCGAAACGCAGGCCGCACTTTTGGGTATTGCGCGACTGGGGGCGATCTCGGTACCGCTGTTTTCAGGCTTTGCAGTCAATGCGATACGGGCGCGATTGCAGGACGCCGATGCCAAGGCTGTCCTGACCGTCGATGCCACTCCCCGCCGGGGCCAACCGGTCCCAATGGAAGAAATTTTGGCCGAAGCGCTGGTCGATCTTCCTCAGGTCCATACCGTTATCAGCCTACGCCGCTTTGGCGGCAAGGTGGCAAATCCGGAGCGCGATCTGGACTGGAGCAAAGTTGTTGGTGCCGCCAGCCCCATATTCCCTGCCAAGTCGGTTGATGCCTCGGACCCATTGATGATTTGTTATACCTCCGGCACCACCGGACGGCCCAAAGGGGTCGTGCATACCCATCTGGGTGTGCAGGCAAAAGCCACGAGCGATATACTGCTGGGACTCGACATGAAATCGGGGGATCGGCACCTTTGGATGACCGACATGGGTTGGGTCATGGGGCCGCTGACCATGTTCTCGGTGTTGCTGGCCCGCGCCACCTTGGTGCTGGCTGAGGGCGCGCCATCGACACCCGATGATCCGTTCCGCCTGTTGCGTCTCGCTTCAGAAAGAGGCGTCACCCATATGGGGCTTGCGCCGACGCTGGTGCGTCAGTTCATGACGCAGGATCTGGCTGTGCTGGCTGAACTGGACCTTTCAGCATTGCGCATCGTACCTTCAACCGGAGAGGCATGGTCAGAAGACGCCTGGCTGTGGCAACTGGAACATATCTGCCGCAACCGTGCGGTACCTTTGAACATTTCGGGCGGGACCGAACTTTTTGGCGCGATCCTGACATCGACCGTGTTGCACGACATCCGACCGGGCGGCTTTACAGCTCAGGCGCTGGGCGTTGATGCAAAAGTGCTGCTACCTGACGGCACCGAGGCTGATACCGGCGAAGTGGGCGAACTGGTCGTCACCCAGCCGCCGCTTGGCATGACCCAGACGATCTGGCAGGACAAGCAACGATATATCGAAACCTACTGGTCGAAATTTCCCGGTGTCTGGTGGCACGGCGACTGGGTCCGCCGTGATGCGGATGGTTCATGGTTTATCATGGGCCGCTCGGATGACACGCTGAATATCGCCGGAAAACGCATCGGCCCACCCGAAATCGAAGCAGCAATGACCGCCACCGGCAAGGTAGTGGATGTTGCGGCCATTGCCGCGCCCGACAGCCTTAAGGGTGTGGCCGTTATTTGTGTGTGCGTCGTCGCCGCCGGTGTGACGCCTGATGCCAATCTTGTCGCGGCATTGAAGGACGCGGTCGGCACGGCGGTCTCAAAACCGTTTCGTCCGCGCGAAATACACTTTGTCGAAGGCTTGCCCAAAACGCGGACGCTCAAGACCATGCGCCGCATAGTAAAGGCGGCCTATCTTGGCGAAGATCCGGGCGATCTGTCTTCGGTCGCTAACCCTGAAACCATACCGGCCATCGCGGCCCTGAACGAAAGTACGACATGATCACTGTATTCGGAGCCACTGGCACCATTGGAGCACCGCTTCTTGACGCATTACGCGCCAAAGGGGCAAACCTGCGGGCTGTAACGCGTGACCCGGGCAAATGCGCAGAACTAAAAGCGCGCGGCTATGAGGCGGTTCTGGCCGATTTTGACGACCCGGACGCCTTGCAGCGGGCCTGTGAAAAGGCAGACAAGGTTTTTCTGGTGACACCGGCCCACGCGGATATGCGCCAGTGGAAGGCCAATGTCATTGCCGCCGCGCAAGGTGCCGGTGTCGGGCATATGGTCATGAGCACTGGTTTGGGTGCCTCACCAAAGGCGCGATTGACCTTTGGTATCTGGCATTCCGAATCCCAGGAACTTCTGAAACAAAGCGGTATGGACTGGACCCTGATCCAGCCGACTTATTTCATGCAGAACATTCTGTGGCAGGCGGATACCATCGCGTCCGGGAAGGTTTATCTTGATGATCTGGGGGGGGCGGTTTCCTGGGTCGATGCCCGTGACATTGCAGAGATTACCGCCGAGGCACTTACCGGCGAGGGCCATGCAGGCAAGGCCTATGGCCTGACCGGTGCCGAGGCATTGGATGGTGAACAGATTGCCGCGTTGCTAGGCAAAGTAACAGGGCACAATATCGCTGTGCAGGCGGTTTCCGCCGAACAGTCGCGCGCCGCAATGGAAGCATCCGGCATGGACGGCTCAGTAGCAGCGGCCATGGTGGAATTGGCAGCACTGGCCCCCAAGGGATACCTTGGAGGGATTGAGCCGACCATCGAAAATGTACTGGCCCACCCCGCGCGCCGGTTTGCGGATTTCCTGCAAGAAAACGAGGCGGCCTTTAAGGGGTAAAGCCCAGCCACAGCAAGGTCGTGGTCTAAATCCGTTGCCTTCAAATGTATTCAGCCAGCCCGCTGGCTGAATACCTATTTCGTATCAAAAGCAACCTGTCCTAGAATGATTGCGCCAGCCGCACGCCTTCGTCTATGGCGCGCAATGCGTCCAGTTCCGAAGCCTCTTCTGCCCCGCCGATCATCGTTGCTGGAACACCGGCTGTGCGCAAACTATCATAAATCCCGCGAACGGGTTCCTGTCCGGTGCACAGGATGATTGTATCAGCCGCAAGCGTTTGACGTTCGCCGTCCAGTACAATGTGCAACCCTTCATCGTCGATCCGTTCGTATGTGACACCTGCCAGTGTCTGCACGCCGTGTTTGCGCAGTATATTTCGCAGAATCCAACCGGTGGATACCCCCAACGCTTTGCCCGGCTTGGTTGGTTTACGTTGCAACAGCGTTACCTTGCGCCCTCCGGGCAAAGGAGCAAGCGGGTCGCCAGTGACACCGCCGGATGCCGCAAATTCAGGGTCCACATTCCAGGTTGCATAAAACGCAGCTATGTCCGTTGCGGCCTCGGCTGGCGCAACAAGGTACTCGGCGACGTCAAATCCTATTCCGCCGGCACCCAGGACCAACACTGTCTCGCCTGCCTTGCGCGCACCTGACAGTATCTCGTCATAGCGCGCCACGCTGGCATGATTGATGCCGTCAATTTCGGGGATACGCGGTGTGACGCCCGTGGCAATCACCACATGGTCAAAACCGCTCAGCTCGTTGGCGCTGGCTGCGTGATCCAGAACCACATCCACTTTGCCATCGGCAAGCTGGACCTTGAAATAGCGCAACAGTTCATCGAACTCTTGTTTGCCCGGAGCGTTGCGCGCCAGATTCAACTGTCCGCCCAGTTGCGGCGCGGCTTCGAACAATGTGACCTTGTGGCCAAGTTGCGCGGCTTCGGTGGCGGCGGCCATCCCTGCGGCACCACCTCCGACGACCGCGATGCGTTTCGGCGTCTCGGTGGGCGTGTCGCGAAACTCGGTCTCGCGGCAGGCGCGCGGGTTGACCAGGCAACTTGTCACACGTTCGGAAAAGATGAAATCAAGGCAGGCCTGATTGCAGGCAATACAAGTATTGATCCGGTCCGCCTGTCCAAGTCGCGTCTTGCGCATGAAATGCGGATCAGCCAGCATTGGTCGCGCCATTGAAATAAGGTCGGCGTCGCCACTGGCAAGAATGTCCTCGGCCAATTCGGGCGTGTTGATCCGGTTGCTGGCGACGACCGGGATCGACACCGCCTGTTTGATATTGGCCAGCGCCGGGCGCCATGCCCCGCGCGGCACCGGATAGGCAATGGTAGGCACGCGGGCCTCGTGCCAGCCGATGCCGGTATTCAGCATGTCTGCGCCCGCGGCCTCGATCGAGACCGCCAGTGCGGCAGTTTCATGGGCCGGTGCGCCATCCTCGATCAGATCGGCGGCTGAAATGCGAAAGATGATCATGAATTCCGGCCCGCAGGCTGCACGTACTGCGCGTACCACTTCGATGGGCAGGCGGTGGCGGTTTTCGATGCTGCCGCCCCAGTCATCAGTACGTTTGTTGGTGTGGGGGACAGTGAATTCGTTCAACAGATAGCCTTCGGATGCCATAATCTCGACCCCGTCGAACCCGGCGGCCTTGGCATTGGCCGACGCCTGCGCGTAATCCGCGATGGTTTGGCGGATCTCTGCATCAGTAAGTTCACGCGGCGTAAAGCGGTTGATCGGCGCGCGGATGGCTGTGGGAGCAACACAATCCTCGATTTTGGCATAACGACCGGTGTGCAGAATCTGTGCGCAGATCAATGCGCCCTCTTTGTGAACAGCGTCGCAGATGGGGCCAAGTTTCATCGCCTCTTCGGCGTCGTCCATACGCGGGCCTCCGGGCTCAAGCACGCCGGCTGCGTTGGGGGAAAAACCACCAGTAACGACAAGGGCCACCTCGCCGCGTGCCCGTTCACCGTAAAAGGCCGCTTGTTTGGCAATCGAATCCGGTTCGGTTTCCAGTCGGGTATGCATCGACCCCATGATAAGACGATTTCGCAGTTCATGTTGCCCAACCTTAAGGGGCGACAAAAGTGTATTGTAGCTG
>JAHRVZ010000087.1 GCA_019090405.1 Paracoccaceae bacterium | reverse complement strand
TCAAACGCGCGCGCTTTCTTGCGCTGCTGCCCTACGCTGTGAAGTAAGGAGTACGCATCATGCAAGTTATCCTTCTGGAACGTGTGGCCAAACTTGGCCAGATGGGCGATGTCGTAGATGTGAAATCGGGTTACGCCCGCAATTTCCTTTTGCCACAACGCAAAGCCTTGTCGGCCTCGGCCGCCAATATCGCAAACTTTGAAGTGCAGAAAACGCAACTCGAAGCGCGCAACCTTGAAACCAAAACCGAAGCCGAAGCGCTTGCTGTCAAAATTGATGGCCAGCAGTTCATCGTGATTCGGTCAGCTTCGGACTCCGGCTCGCTTTACGGCTCGGTCACGCCACGTGACGCGGCAGATGTCGCCACCGAGGAAGGTTTCAGCGTTGATCGCAAACAGGTTGTTCTGACGGCCCCCATCAAAGAGCTGGGCCTTCATACTGTTTCTGTGGTTCTGCACCCGGAAGTGGCCGCAACGATCGAATTGAACGTCGCGCGCTCTACCGAAGAGGCTGAATTGCAGGCTTCGGGCAAATCCATTCAGGAGCTGGCGGCAGAAGCCGAAGCAGAGGCTGAATTTGAGATTGCAGAACTGTTTGACGACATCGGTTCGGCCGCCTCCGAAGATGATGAGCTGGTTGTAGAATCCGCCACCGAAGACGGCGCCCCGGCGGCAGAGGAAGAAACACCTAGCTGATTCCAATCAGATACGGTTAAAATCAGACCCCCGCGCCTAACCAGGGCGCGGGGTTTTTTGTTTCCTGACCAAACCGCAAGGCTATTCATGCACCTTCACTCTCAGTCCGAAATTGGGTGAATCATAACCAGGGTTCCCGACAATCTGTTGCGCTTTTTCTGGCACATCTGAAAGCCGCGCAAATTGCCACCAATAAGAGGCCAGCTTGCGTCATGTTGCCCCAAGAGAATGTTGCCGGGAATGTTGGTTCCTCAGCCTCGACCTGTGACGCATTAGTAAGCCCGCGCGTTGTTTGCGCTTGCTCAACTCGCAAGGGCGACATGACTTTTGCATCCTCAGTACCCGCCTCAGCCTCAGCTTGTGACGCATAAGCAAACATTCTCGACACGCTATTGACCGGAGCCAAACAACTGGCGGCGCAATGAGTGCACACACTTTGAACCCGGCGTCTCATATTTCGAGGTGTCCGAGCCGGGTTCCTTGCACTTGAATACACCAGCACGTTGGTCAGCGATCCGCCTCTTTGTGCCTGATTCGGCTTCGGCCCAATGTAGAGATTCCACACACTTCCACCAAGGTCCGGCTTCAGTATCCGGACCTGTCAAATCAGAATGGTGCAAGGGTCGCCCGTCATGCCCGAGCCATTACATCAGTTTGAGCGCAATATAGGGGGCAAAGGCGAACACCACTGCCACAATTTTGTAATTCCCCACCCAATTAAAATAGGCCAGTTTTAGGTCTTTTTCATCTATTCCGAACATACGTTGATGAATGCCAATCATCCACGATTGCATTCCCAACATAGCCACAGTGGCAAACGCTAGGTAGGCGAAGTTGATCACAGCCATCCAGCCAAAGAATGTGGTAAGCGTTTCTACGGTCATACTAGTTCTCCTAATGTTAGTCGACATACCCTGAGCAGAATGCCGATGCGGGCAATTTGCCCCTGCATGGCATTTTCGACAAGTCATTCGTGCAGAACCAGCGAACTTCCGTTCTCCGCCTTCGTGACCGATGCTGCACTGCGGACTAAGGTCGCAAATGGACTCGAGCCTGCCTATCCGGAGGGAAGCAGTTCGAAAGGCCTGTTCGGATATCGGCCCATTCGCCAAATGTGTTGCTGCTGAACCACGAAACACCAAGACCCGAGATACAAAGACGCACAAACCTTTCACCTTTCGCGAAAGCCACGCTAGCAAACCTTTTAAGGTGGACAAAAGGGTGGACGCAAATTCCCCAAGCTGCCCTAACTATATGATTAAACTTGTTTAACTAGGATAAAGTGGTGCGGGTGAAGGGACTCGAACCCCCACGCCATAGGCGCCAGAACCTAAATCTGGTGCGTCTACCAATTCCGCCACACCCGCACTTTATAAACCAGTTTTCACGGGCTTATGGGCGCTGCTTAACAAAGGTTGTCAGGGGATGCGAGCACAATATGCAATCATTTAAGACACTGATAAGACCCTGAATTTAACACCATTTTTGCCGAACTATTCTATGTGTTTACAAAATTGCCACGACATCCGCACGATATTGCCGTATTCTCAGAGAAAAATACTGAGGCAATCTGAGCGAGAACGCCATGAAACCGAAAACGGTCGGGCGCGAAAGTAGAGATATTCTGCACACGCCCCGCGTTTATCCACCCGAATCTGAAGCTGGATTCGCATCCGGCACAATTGTCCTCTCACAAGAGGGCGAAATGCCCGTTGAATTTCTGTCGGCTGGTGACAGAATTATTAGCCGCGATTCGGGTTTTGTAACCTTGGACCATATCAATTGCTGCCGTCGGTTGGTCCGGGCCGTGCGGTTCGCCGCCGGTTCTTTGGGGCATACCCGCCCCGAACAGGATCTGATCCTACCAGAGAGCCAAAAAGTGTTGGTGCGGGACTGGCGCGCGCGCGCGATGTTTGGTGTCAAAATGGCGATGGTGCGCGCAAACGAGCTAATTGATGATGAATATATTTGTGATCTTGGGTTGCAGCCCATGACGCTGTACCAACTCTACTTCAAGCAACCACATGTTATCTATGCTGGCGGCCTTGAAGTGGCCGGTGTCAATTATGATGATGGGCTTGCCCATGTCGAAGCAGTCTAAAGCCCCAATTCACGAAACACCTTTGGCAACTCTTCTGAAATGTCCTCGGCAATCAATCCGGGACCAAATGAGCGCGCGCATTGCACATGTAACCAGACCGCGGTTTCTGCCGCATGTTTCGCTGACAATCCACGCGCCATCAACCCGGTGATGAACCCGGCCAGCACATCACCAGATCCAGCGGTGGCAAGCCAAGGTGCTACGCGATCATATTGGGCCGAGTTTATGCAGCACTGACCATCAGCTGCGGCGATCACCGTGGCCGGACCTTTGTACAACACCACACAACCGGCGCGCGCAGCAGCCTCGCGGGTGGCGTCAACTTTGGAATAGGCCGGGCCATTGGTCGCAGGTTCAGCTAGCTTCGCTGCAATATCCGGGAACAACCGGGCGAATTCGCCGCCATGCGGGGTCAGAACGCAGTTTTCGTGAAGAAGATCAAAAAGAGCCGGGTTTTCAGAAACAGCCGTCAGCGCGTCAGCATCCAGCACCGCAGCGCGACCGGTTTTCAGCGCGGGCGCCAACAGGTCCGCAGCCCGGTGGACACCCAGACCGGGGCCAAGGCAAAAGGCGTTCATCCGTTCATCAGTAACTATTTCAGCAAAGGCCTCACTATCTGGCACTCTTTTCAACATGATCGCAGTGATCTGGCTGGCGACTTCCATCTGCGCCGATGGTGGGACACCAAGCGTGACCAGCCCTGCACCGACCCGCAGCGCCCCACGCGCCGCAAGACGTGCCGCTCCGGTGGTGCCGGGACCACCCGACAGGATCAACGCGTGGCCGTGCGCGAATTTGTGGCGGCCCGCACCTTTGCCCAGACGAAACAAAGGCGCCTCTGTTAGACTGACTGTTTTGTTTGGCGGCATCTGCGGGCTGTCCAGACCGATATCACACACTACGGTTTTCCCGCAGGCCGTCGGCCCAGAGTGAAGAACATGACCAATTTTAAGTCCGTGGAACGATACTGTCAGGTTGGCCATCCCCCCCGTATCAAGCGGGTTATCGTCGGCGACGCCTAAATAGACCCCACTGTCCGCGCAAATCCCGCTTGGAATATCAATCGCCACGACATGAAAAAGCCCGGACTTTGCTGACCCCGCCCGCCAAGAGTTCAATTTCATCTGAGTGCGGGGAAAATCAACAAAAGGACGCGTCAGACCAGTGCCAAACACCGCATCCACGGCAAGGCGCGTATCCGGGTGATCTTTGGCATAGCTATCAATGGCGTCATCGCTCATCGTGGACACGCCCCCCATTTGCACCCAACGTTCATAATTTAGGCGTGCATCCGGTGGCAGCCTTGCAGCATCTCCGTATAGAAATACCTCGACCTCCCAGCCCGACTCTTTCAACAGCCGTGCCACGACAAAACCATCACCACCATTATTTCCAGGCCCGCACAAAACCACCGCCCGATAGGACGACATTGCCAATTCTGGCCATTCCTCAAACGTGGCTTTGACAACACCCCTCCCGGCGCGCTCCATCAGCGTCAACCCGGTCACATCCCCCGCCGAAATCGCAGCCAGTTCAACGGCGCGCATCTGGGCGGCTGTCAGCAGTTCAGACATGGCATCCTCGCATCGATTCAGTTTCGCCTTTCTTTTAGGCAACTAGCACATTATTCAGGCGCATCAGGAATTTCGACCCCTTCCACCCCTGCCCCACGACCCTATCTGATTGTGAGTGCAAAACAGAAATGATCTGACCTAGTCAAACATGTTTCTCTAAAGGAGTCCCCAGTGAAAAAGATCGAGGCGATTATCAAACCGTTCAAACTGGACGAGGTTAAAGAAGCGTTGCAAG
>JAHRVZ010000086.1 GCA_019090405.1 Paracoccaceae bacterium | reverse complement strand
TGTCCAGCGCCTTTTGTTTGTCCGCGCTTTTTTTGCTTTTCATTGTCAAAAGATCCGCCACTGTCTGGTTCCCTTTCTTATTGTCACACCCAGAAGCGGGCGGCAATCACTGCTTTGTTCACCTCTTGTTCCTTATGGGATCAAAAAGAGAACATTTCAACTAAAATTTTCTCTACTGCCACTATTTCCCAATTGAATTAACAAGTAGTTTACGTAAGTTGGAAGCGGCGGATATTTAGCGAGAGTCTATAAATGCTTGTTTTTTATAAAGAACGTCTGGTCTTTTTGTCGGTACCCAAGACTGGGTCTACCGCATATCATTCTGCTTTGGCAGCGCGCGCGGATATCATAGTGTCTGATCCACCCGAGCTTAAACATGCACCTGTCTATCGATATAATCGCTTTTTTCGCCCGATGTTCGAACGGGTTTGCGATGTAGAAATAGAAACCATGGCTGTCATGCGTGAACCAATTAGCTGGTTGGGCAGTTGGTATCGTTACCGACAGCGCCCATTCATGCAGGGTAAGGCAAATTCGACTCACAACATAACCTTTGACGAATTTGTCCTGGCCTATACAAAAGGCGACAGGCCGGGATTTGCCAATGTAGGCAGCCAGTTCAAATTTCTTGAGCCACGCCCGAATGGAACAAAGGTGACTCATATGTTTCGGTATGAGGATCCCGCCCGTTTGAACAAGTTCCTCGAAGAACGCCTGGAACTGAAACTGCTGCTGAATCGGGAAAATGTGTCACCGGATATAAACCTTTCTTTGACAGAAAAAACACTGGAAAAATTTCGGCGCAAGTGTTCTGAAGAATTTTATCTATATGACAGCATCCCCTAAAATTTGTCCGCGGTGTTGAAATTCTGTTAAAATGTCGGTCTTTTCAGCCAACTAATGTAGTTGCTGATTTACGGTATCCGTCAACTGGTTGAGCGAGAAAGGTTTTGGAAGAAATACGGAATTTGGAACCAACAAATCTGAATCTCCCAAAGCGCCCTCGGCATAGCCGGAAACAAAGACCACGCGAACATCTGGTCGGTCTTTGAGAGCCTGGCGTACCCAACTTGGACCGTCCATTCCTGGCATAACCACATCTGTTACAAATACATCTACCAACAAATCCTGATCCTCAAGCGTGCGTAGCGCCTGTTCTGCGGAATTGGCCTCAAGTACAGTATAGCCTCGTAAACGCAACGCCCGCGAGGCAAATGCGCGTACCGGTTCTTCATCTTCAACAAGCAAAATAACGCCTTCTCGGTGCGTGGAGTTCGCTGCTAACGCCGGGGTTGAAGGTTCTTTTGGTGCAACAATCGCCTCATCATGGACCGGAAAATACAACGTAAATGAGGTTCCGACGCCCAGTGCGCTATCGACAAAAATAAATCCTCCGGACTGTTTGACGATACCATAGGCGGTCGATAGGCCCAATCCCGTCCCCTCTCCGGTTCGCTTGGTTGTGTAAAAAGGCTCGAACACTTTGGACAATCTATCCGGGGCAATGCCGACGCCTTTGTCTGTGACACAAACTGTCACGTATTCACCCACTGGCACTGTTGCTCGATCGCGTTTTAGAGGTTTTTGAAGGTCAATAACTTCTGTTTCAATGCGTATTTCACCGCCACTAGTCATAGCGTCCCGGGCGTTCACAACCAAATTCATCAACACCTGTTCAAGCTGTCGTTTGTCAGCTCGAATCGGCTGTAAAATTGGGTCATGGCTTAGGGTTAATGTCACCGTTTCTCCGACCAATCGGTTCAGCAAATGCGTCAGATCTGAAAGCGTATCGCGCAGATCCAGAATTTGGGGTTGCAATGTTTGTTTGCGCGAAAATGCCAACAGTTGCGACACAAGAGCAGCAGCGCGGTTGGCATTTTGGTTGATCTGAATAAGATCTCCATAATCTTGATCCCCTTGATCGTGACGCAGTAACAACAGATCGCAATGCCCGGAAATGGCCGTCAACAAGTTGTTGAAATCATGGGCGACACCACCTGCAAGCTGCCCAATAGCCTGCATTTTTTGGCTTTGAACAAATTGTGCTTCAAGCGTTTTCAACTCGGTTGCATCATTCATCACAGCGATCAGAACAGTCTCACCGTTTTCAGTCACTCGGCTTAAGGTTGCCTGTATGAACACTTCACGATCCGTGCGCGTCAGGCGCAAGAATTCCGATTGTTGTTTGGTATTTTCCTCGACTGTGGCCTCAAGCCACTCGGCGACTGACCTGCGAAGCCCATGCATGAATTCGTTCAGGTCGGCTTTACTGTCAATTTTGGTGCCCAACAATTCAATGGCAAGTCTGTTTGCGACCAGAATTTGCCCGGAAACTGACAGTTTAAGCATCGCTACTGGAAGGGCCTCAAATACTGATTTGTGATCTATCTCAGTGGCAGATGTAAACGGCAGAAAAAACAGTTCACGACGACCAACGCTGACTTCGTGTTCAGTCACCAGCACCTGCACAGGGCCGTTGCTGGTTGTAATTGTATTCATTTCCCCGGCTCTTAACGGCAGCGAAACAAACAATCGATCCAGTGCTTTAACACGGTCGCCGATCAGAGATCTGGCTGAGTCATTCATGAACAACACAGCCCCTGAGCGACCGACTGTTATCATCGGAATTGGCAGACTGTCAGCACTGCGCCCGATTTGCTGGCCGCGATCTGGCATGTCCTCGATTCGCCACAAAAACCTTTCGTCACTCATTTGGTGTACTGCAAATCGCACTTGACCCAGCCTTGAAGTCACGTCTTCGCAGGCGAACCCATCAATCTTTGCTCGACATTTCAAACGGTATAAAATGGCAGTAGGATTGGCGAATACTGCACGTAGTATTCCGGCAAGTGTTTCGCTTGCGCTATCGTGAAAGCGCGAAACCGAAGCTGTGTTTTGAATCTGAATTACGCCTTCTTCATCTGTGAAGAAACTGGGTGTAGTGTCCTTGTTGATGAAATCTGTAAGCGTGTTCATTGCAGCAGTTTGATATTGTTTTTGCATACGAAAATGGATGCAGACCAACACTGACACGCATAATAACGACAAGCCTGATGCGAAAAATATGTCTGAAATCAAAGGACCAAGAGCAAGCAGGTATGCGGCCCCGAAACAAAGAAGCGCCAGCAACAACAACGTTGCTAGACTGGTCTGAATAGAGGGCAGGCCACCAAATAATTTTGGAGGGCGACTGGATTGGTGGGAAATCACAATACGGCTCCGCTAAAGGAATCTCATTTGACCTATTTCAATGCACAACAGTTAAATCGGCATTAACAGGCTACAAAACCCTCTAGGGTTGTATAGGTATAAACTTATAAACGTTTTAGATGTGTTGTGAAAAAACCATCGGTGTCTTGGGTTATCGGCAAAGTTTCCTGATAAATCACATTCCAGCCCGGATTTTCTTTCAAAAAGCGATTAACCGAATCTACATTTTCTTCGCGCAATATTGAGCAGGTAACATAGACAAGCACCCCGTTTTGTGCGGTCAATAATGCCGCTTTTTGAAGGATGTCATATTGAATATTTTCCAGCTCAAGCAACCTTTCGGGTGTCAGGTTCCACTTTGCCTGGGGCGCGCGCCGCCATGACCCGCTGCCTGAACAGGGCGCATCGCACAGCACCAGGTCAAACAACCCGGCATCTGTCAGCTCTTCGGTTGTCAGCATAGATATCTGCGCCCCGGCACGTGTGGCACGTTCTGGCAGATCTTTCATTCGCTCGGGGATTAAATCATGGGCGTAAAGATCAAGTTGCGCGCGTGCTGACATCGCCAAGGCTTTGCCTCCACCCCCGGCGCAATAGTCCAGGATTCGCATTCCATCACGCAATGGCAACGCGTTTACCACTGATTGACTGCCAGCATCCTGAAGCTCGACAAGACCCGATGTATAGGCTGAACTTTGCCGGATGCGACGGTTTCCCTGGGTGACGATTAACGCGGTTGGTGTTGTAGGATGTGCCGAGCAGATAACGCCATCGTCGGCCATTAACTTTATCGCGGTCGCAACATCCGTCTTTGTCAAATTGACGCGGCAATGGATCGGTGCACGGTGTTGCAGTGCGGTCGCAGCAGCCTCGGCTTTGCCTTCCAGAGCGGACTGAAACAATGGCCAAATCCAATCAGGTACATCCAGACGTTCTGCATCTTCGACTGGTTCTTGCCCCGATGCACGTTCTTCATCGCTTAGCGCAGAAGGTGCATAGCCCAAACCAGAAAAAATAGCGCCAAGATCCACCGATTGGCTTTTGAGCAAACCAATCATCAGCCCCCGCCCGGTCGCGGCTCCACCCAAAGACGCAAAAGAACGCAGGCATCGCAGCACGGAAAACACATGATCACGCACCGCCGCACGATCCCCTGATCCGGCATAGCGGCTTTGGCGACCCCATCGCGTCAAGGCCTGTTCGGCAGCCGTTCCAGCCTGCACATCGTCAAGTATTTCAATCGCTGCCTGAACGCGCGCCGCTGGGGTCAAATTCTTATTCCTATGACTGAAATATCAAAATATAATGTGAGAATTCTCACATTACATGATCCGATAATTTGGACTTTCACGGGTGATCTGAACGTCATGCACATGGCTTTCCTTCAATCCAGCCCCTGTGATGCGGACAAATTCGCAATTGCGGCGCATTTCGTCGACCGTCGCGCAGCCGGTGTATCCCATCGCCGCGCGCAATCCGCCGACAAGCTGATGCACCACTGTGCCTGCACTGCCTTTATAGGGCACCTGCCCTTCGATGCCTTCGGGAACCAGTTTGTCACTGGCCGCGTCTTTCTGGAAATACCGATCAGCCGAGCCACGCGCCATGGCACCTAACGACCCCATTCCACGGTAGCTTTTAAAGCTACGGCCTTGATAAAGAATGACTTCTCCTGGGGATTCATCTGTTCCGGCGATCATGCTTCCGACCATTGCACAGGACGCTCCTGCCGCGATGGCCTTGGCAAAATCACCCGAGAACTTGATGCCCCCATCGGCAATGATCGGCACATCCCCCGCAGCGGCCGCGCAATCCATGATCGCCGTCAATTGCGGCACGCCAACACCCGCAACCATGCGGGTTGTGCATATGCTGCCCGGTCCAATCCCAACTTTGACGCCATCGGCCCCGGCCCCGATCAAGGCGCGGGTTGCTTCGCCTGTGGCGACGTTGCCCGCGATAATCTGAACCTCGTTGGACAACGCTTTGGCCCGCTCTACGGCAATTGCCACACCTTCGGAATGGCCGTGTGCAGTGTCGATAACGATCATATCAACCCCGGCATCGACCAAGGCCTGCGATCTTTCAAAACCGTCATCCCCCACCGTACTGGCCGCCGCTACGCGCAACCGGCCCAGCTGATCTTTGCATGCAGTTGGATTAAGCACCGCCTGTTCGGTGTCTTTCAGAGTCAGCAACCCGGTCAGTTTTCCGGCCCCATCGGTAATCAACAATTTTTCGATACGGCGGGCCTTCATCAGGCTGATCGCTTCGTCGCGGTCTGCCGGTTCTGTCAAAATAGCCAGGTTTTCCGAACTCATCATGACACTAACCGGCGTCGCATCATCGGATGCAAATCGCATATCGCGGTTGGTTACGATCCCCAATAACCGCCCCTTGTCGTCAACCACAGGAAAGCCGGTCACACGATAGCGTTCCTGCAAGGCTTTAGCGTCGGCAAGTGTCTGGGTCGGCCCAAGTGTTATGGGGTTATAGACAATCCCGCTTTCAAATCGTTTGACGCGTCGTACGTCACGTGCCTGTGTTTCGATATCCAGATTACGGTGAATCACACCCATCCCACCGGCCTGAGCCATGGCGATGGCCATGCGCGCCTCGGTCACGGTATCCATGGCGCTGGACAATAGCGGGATATTCAGCGCTATCGACTGCGTTACCTGAGTAATTGTATTTGCCGTTGATGGAAGGACGGACGACGCCGCCGGAACCAATAAAACATCATCAAAAGTAAGTGCCTCACGAATCTGCATTGTAACCCCTCATGCAAAACCCCGTTTGACGGCCACCCTATG
>JAHRVZ010000085.1 GCA_019090405.1 Paracoccaceae bacterium | reverse complement strand
TCTGACAGGCTGCGCCGACAGGGAACCGGTTTGCCGGTTTTTGCCACCTGTTCGGTTGTAGCCACTGTGCCTGACGGAATAGAGAATGCCTGCAACGCTGTCACCGCCTGCGCGGTTGTCACGGTACGGGACCACTGCGAAATCACCTGATCCGTTTTTTCAACAACTGATATACGGGCCGCAGCGGTGGCAAATTCCGGGTCATTGGCCAGTTCGGGCCGACCGATGACTTCTGTCAGGTCCAGCCAGTTCTGATTGCTGGTGGTGCACAGGATAACCCAGCCATCCATCGTCTGATAGGCGTTCCAAGGCGCCACCAGAGGGTGCCGACAGCCATTGCGAAACCCTCGCGTTCGGCCAGACAGGACATTCCCCAGAAAGGTGCCGGTCAGGGTGAAACTGGTTTGAAATACCGACATATCCAACAGCTGACCGCCGCCGCCCGTTTCTTGCACCCGCAGCGCTGCCAGCGCCGAAGTCGTGGCGTTCAGGCCAGTGAACAGTTCTAGTACTGGAAGATCGACGATGCAGGGCGTGCCATCCGTGCCGCCGGTGGTCGCGAGCGAGCCGCCGATGGCCTGCATCTCGATCTCGGCGGGGTTGATCGCCGGGGGGGCGGTGACGGTCAGGCCAAAAGGCGAGATCGCGCAAATTACCTGACGGTTGGGATCAAGTCCTGCAAAATCTGGAATTGCCCTGCCACTGTCGTCAATCTGCGGTGTGATGATCACAATATCCGCCTGAGCGGCTATTTCGTGCCAGCGGGCGTCGGTATTCAGCCGGATCGTTTGACCCGGCGGGACCGCAAATGGATGGTCGCGCCAGATCGTGGGTTCGTTGGGCAGCGGATCGTCCTGAACGATGACCCGCGTGATGGTGGCGCCCAGATCGGCCAGACGCCCGGCGCAGACGCTGCCGGCCAATCGGCCAACCCGCTCAACAACCTTTACACCCGCAAGTGATCCCTGATCCGCCAATGAACCCCCCCTTTGCCGTTAGCGGAACGCGTCAATTCCAGCCAATTCACGCCCTTGAATCAACGCCAGAATTCCGTTCGCCCCGTCCGGGATTGGCAACATGCGCACGTCCCGATACAGCTGCTCAAGCCCGGTTTCTTCGGCAATCCCCATGGCGCCATGCACCTGCATCGCCTCAGAGATCGCCCGTTCACATGCGGTGGTGGCAAAGCGTTTGGCCATGGCCGAGGTGCCGTTGGCCCTTTCGCCATTGTCCATTGCGCTTAGCGCGTAATAACACAGCATCCGGCTGGTAACGACGGCGGTTTCGATATCAGCAAGCTGTTTCTGCACAAGCTGATGACCGCCGATAAATTTACCGAACTGCTTGCGCACCCCGGCGTATTCAACCGCCGCATCCAGCGCCTTTTGTGCCAGATGCACGGCCGCCAGACCAACCAGTGGCCGGTTGCCGTTCCACGTCAGCGTCAACAGCCTTGCAGCATCGCCCGACGCGCCAAGCGAGTTGATTTTTGGCACCCGCACATTGTTATAGATGATCTCGCCCAGATGGCCCTGACGCAGCCCCAGACAGGGGACTTCGCGGGTTTCGACCCCGGCACGTTCGCGTTCGACCACGATACGGCGGAGTTTGGAATTGCCGCGCTCGTCTTTGCCTTCGGAACAGGTGGTGTTGAAAATATCGGCAATGCCCGCGTTGGTGATCCACAGCTTGGCTCCGTTGATCACCAGTTCATCACCATCCGCCTCGACACGGGTCTGAACCTCGCGTGGGTTGGACCCCATGTTGGGTTCGGTGGTTCCGGTGCAGCAGATCTTGGTGCCGTTTAGAATACCGGGCAGGAACATTTCTTTCTGCTCGGGGGTGCTTTCGGCATAGATGCGCGCGGCGGTGCATTCCTGCGCCAGAATCGAAATTGAAATCACCGGCGGCAGGATTTCGAACATGAACCCGTAATCAAGCATCGACAGGCCTGCGCCACCATCCTCGACGGGCAGGCGCGGGGCCATCAGGCCCATGTTGGCAAGGGATTTGTAAATCTCTAGCATCGCCGCCTTGGGCAGCGGTTTTGACGCATCGTGGCGCGCCAGAATCGGGTCGACATCGCGTTCGACCATCGCCTTGCAGGATTCGCGGATTAGCTGTTGTTCGGATGTGAAACTAAAGTCCATTATCGGTTCTTTCTCATGGCATTACAAAGCCGCCGTTGACGCTTATGACTTGACCAGTGACCCAGGAAGCCTGTTCGCTGGCCAGATAGGTGATCATGCTGGCGTGGTCCTGTGGCAGGCCAATCCGACCAGCCGGATACATGCGCACAACTTTTTTGGTCCGCGCAGCATAGCGTTCTTCGCCGATCGCCTCTTTGGTCTGGGCCTCGCGGGCCTGACGCAATTCGGTATCGGTGGCCCCGGGGGACACCACGTTCAGAGTGACACCGGACGGGCCGACCTCTTGCGCGACCGATTTGATCAATGCGATGACACCGCCCTTTGCGGCAGCGTAATACGACAGCCGCGCCTGCCCAACGCGCGCGGAATCCGACGCCATGCAGATGATCCGGCCAAAGCCGCGTTCAGTCATGCCCGGCAGCACGCTGTGCAATACATTCATCGGCCCGTAAAGGCAGACATCTATGATCCGCTGCCAGTCTTTTGGACCCGAATCCAGGAACAGTTTGTCATCCAACAAAGCCGCCGAGATGATCACAATATCCGGCGCTCCCAACTGGCTGGTCACTTCGGCCACCATTGCCTCTACGCTGTCCATCGAACTGATGTCGGCCTGCACACCCAGCTTTTCGGTATCGTCGCCAGCCAGACGCGAAGCGGCGGCAAGAGCGGCCTCGCCGTTGATGTCGGCAACCGCCACCTTTGCGCCCGAGTTCCTAAGTTCGGTTGCGGTGGCAAACCCAATTCCCTGCGCCGCGCCGACGATCAAAGCAACTTTTCCGTCAAACTCGATCTGCATGACTATCTCCCGTATTGTCTAATCAATCCCGCTGATCCCAGCCTGTACAGGTTCGCGACAACGCCAACTATAAATGTCAATCGTCAGCACCATACATTCCAGTAGACGGGATACGTTTCATTATGTAGTCTCAGCCCAGTTCAGATGTCAAACAGGATATTTGAATTAACTGCTCCTCAACGCCGAAAATGCTGATGCACCCGGCAAAAGGACATAATCATGGCGCGCCATGCCAAATTGCGCGTATGTAAACCGTGACGATAACCACTCAGGAGGCGGCAAAGCCAGACCCGTGACGAATTCAGAATCCCAACCCCGCTCAGGCGCATCGCTTACCGATCATGTGAACGAACCCGCCGAAAACAACTCAGACCTACCGCTGGCCGGCGTTCTGATCGCCGATTTCAGCAGGCTTTTGCCTGGCCCCTGGAGCACCCAGCTATTGTCCGATCTGGGCGCTACAGTGATCAAAATCGAACGCCCCGGTGTCGGTGACATGAGCCGCGCAAACGCACCGTTGTTCAAAACCGGTAGCGTCTATTTCAACAGCGTCAATGGCGGCAAACACAGCATGTCCGTGGATATGTCGACCGCCGACGGTCAGGCCATTGTGCATAAGCTGATTGAACAGGCCGATGTGCTGGTGGAATCCTTCCGACCCGGCGTGGCGAAGAACCTTAACATAGATTACGAAACCGTAAGTGCTACGAACCCTGGGTTGGTATATTGTTCTATATCCGGGTTTGGGCAGACCGGCCCACTGGCGCATATCTCAGGTCATGATTTGGTCATTCAGGCCTTGTCGGGCTTTGCCGGAATGTCGGCGCAACCTGGCAAGGCGGCGGCTGTGCCGGGATTTCAGGCCGCCGATTATGCCGGGGCAACAATGGCTGTCATCGGAATTCTGGGCGCGCTATTGAAACGGAAACAGACTGGCAAGGGGTCTAATCTGGACATAGCCATGTTCGACAGCCTGTTTTCCATGTGCAACATTTCCCAGACCGGTTCGATGTCGCGCAAGGTTGGCAATACCGGCCTGCCAGGTATTGAAGTCTGGGGCGGTAATCCGCGCTATGGAACCTACCTGACGGCCGATAACAAATCCGTCGCGGTGGCGCTGTTGGAAAAACGGCTCTGGGTCAATTTCTGCACCGCCATAGACCGGCCCGATCTGATCGACCATGATGAAACACCAGAGGACCGGCATTCCGACCACGGAGGCAAGGCCGACGCCTATCGCGCCGCCATCGCCGAAACCTGCGCCGCCAAAAACCGCGACGACCTGATAGACGAGATGACCCGCAAGGGTGTTCCGATCACGCCGGTCTATTCGCCCGACGACGCGCTGAATTCCGAAAACGTCGCGGGTCGTGGCCTGATCGAATATGTTGACCACCCTGTGGATGGGCCAATACCGCAGATCGTCAACCCTCTGGCACTGTCAGGACTGGCCCACAAACAGCGCAAGGCCGCCCCCGAAGTGGGTGAATCAAACGATGCCATCCTTGCCGGTCTCGGGTTTGATTCCGAAACCATTGCACAGTTCCACAAAGACGGAGTTATCTGACCCATGTCCAACCACCCGAACGCCGATATCCTGTCCAGCCATGTGGCAACCACTCTGGACCGACCGCTGCCTGACGAAATTCTGGATGCAGCGCGAATGTGCCTTGCCGACTGGATCGGCGTTCTTGTAGGTGCCCATGATCAGGGCGCGGGAAATGTCGCCCGTAAGGTGGCAACCGCCTGGTCCGCTCCGGGCAAAGCTCCGGTGTTTCAGGATGGTTGCCAATCGCCAATGGCGTCAGCACTGGTCAACGGCACCTTTGCGCATTGTCTGGATTATGACGATACCCACCTTGGGTGTCTCGCCCATCTGAGCGGGCCAACCTGGGCGGCGACTCTTGCCATGGCTCAGGAACTGGGCAGCAGCGACATGGATGCCCTTAAAGCGTTTGTCACCGGGTTTGAAACCGGAGCGCGATTGGGCGGCAAAGATTTCGGCGAAACCGTCAATAAACTCGGGTTTCATTCCACATCCGTCATTGGCCGGTTCTCGGCGGCGGCCTCGGCCAGTGTTCTGATGGGACTGGATCAAACCCGGATCGCCAACGCCATAGGCGTCGCGGCAACCACGGCGGGGGGGCTTGTTGCCTCGTTCGGAACCATGTCGAAACCGTTTCATGCAGGCAAGGCGGCGATGGACGGGTTGCTGGCGGCGCAAATGGGCGCTACCGGGTTTGAGTCAGGACAGGCGCTGATCGAAACCGAAGGCGACACGCTGGCCAATGCCTTTGTGCAAAACGGCGAAGTGCACATTCCCGCACTTGATTTCAACGACGGTTGGGAAATTC
>JAHRVZ010000010.1 GCA_019090405.1 Paracoccaceae bacterium | reverse complement strand
GAATTTCGGATGCTTTGACGATACTTCCAACCCGCTTTGTCATAAAGTCCATGAACAGGCGGGTTTTGGGGTCCTGATGACGACGATGGGTGTACAGGCACGCCATCTGCACCGGCACAGGAGGGGTTTCTTGCGCGACTGGCACCAACCGCCCGGTCAACAAATGCTGAGCCACTTCGAACACAGGTTTCAGCGCAACGCCCTGCCCCATTAGCGCCCAATCGGTCAGCACATCCCCATCATCGCATTCATAGCGACCAGTCACTGCAAACCGCTGCGGACCCTCGGGCGTCATCAGCCGCCACTGAAATTCGCTTGCGCCGGGAAAGCGCAGGCTCAGACATTCATGATTGCCACCTACCAGCTCGGCTCCGTTTACTGGCTTGCCCCGTTCCGCAACATAGTCCGGGGACGCACATAACACCCGCCGACAATCCGCGATTTTGCGAATGCGCAGGTTGCTGTCTTCCGGCTCTCCCAGAAAAAACGCCAGATCAAGTCCCTCGGTTGTCAGATCCACGCTTCGGTCACTTAACCGCAATCGCACATCAATATCGGGGTATTCCGCCAAAAACCCCGGCACTTCGGGCGCAACCAACCGTCGGCCCACCCCCAAAGGAGCCGCCACATACAACGATCCGCGAGGGTTGTCTGTCAGATTGACCACATTGGCCTCGGCGTCATCCACGGCCTCAAGAACCGCGCAGGCACCGCCATAAAAGGCCTTGCCCTGCTCGGTCGGTGACAGATTACGCGTGGTACGCTGAAAAAGCCGGACGTTCAGATAATCCTCAAGCTGGGAAATCCGCGCCGACGTCACCGCTGGCGAAACGCGCAGATCACGGCCCGCAGCCGACATGCTGCCCAGTTCATAGACGCGTACAAAGGTTCTGATATTGTCGAGATAAGACATTGTTCCGCATTTTTTGATAGTGTTTGGTCATTATAACCAATACTCAAGAAAATGGCTTTTGCCTAGTCTGAACGAAACTTGGAGACCTAAAATATGTATGATCTGGCTGCATTCTGGGACTGGGGCGCGTTTGCGGTGCGCTGGTTGCATGTCATCACGGCGATGGCATGGATTGGATCGTCGTTTTATTTCATTGCTCTGGATCTGGGCCTGCGCAAATCCCCCGACCTGCCCGCAGGGGCACATGGTGAAGAATGGCAGGTTCATGGCGGTGGATTTTATCACATCAGCAAATACCTTGTCGCGCCTGCTGAAATGCCTGAGCATCTGATCTGGTTCAAATGGGAAAGCTATACAACCTGGCTTAGCGGTGCGGCGCTGATGATGATCGTCTACTGGGCCGGGGCTGAACTGTTTCTGATTGACACTGCCAAGGCCGATCTGTCGGTGTTTCAGGGCATCCTGATATCGGCGGTATCGTTGACGCTTGGCTGGATTATCTATGACTTTCTGTGCAAATCCAAACTGGGAAACCATCCTACACTGCTGATGCTGCTGTTGTTTGTGATGCTGATCGTCATGGGCTGGGGATACAATCAAATCTTTACGGGTCGCGCGATGATGCTGCATTTGGGGGCATTTACCGCCACCATCATGACCGCGAACGTGTTCTTTATCATCATGCCCAACCAGCGCATTGTTGTTGCCGACCTTAAGGCCGGGCGCACGCCTGATCCAAAATACGGCAAGATCGCCAAGTTGCGGTCGACCCATAATAATTACCTGACATTGCCGGTGATCTTTTTAATGCTGTCCACGCATTATCCGCTGGCCTTTGCCACCGAATACAACTGGGTCATTGCCAGCCTCGTGTTTTTGATGGGCGTCAGCATCCGGCATTATTTCAACTCGAAACACGCAGGCAAAGCCGTGCCGAACTGGACCTGGCTGGTCACAACTTTGCTGTTCATCGCTATTGTCTGGTTGTCCACCGCAACTATGTTCAGCCCTGTGCAAGAGGCTGAATTGCAGCCCCTGACCCCATATGAACAACGTCTGGCTGCAGCTGATGGTTTTGAAAAAGCGCATGAGGTTGTTTTGGGCCGCTGTTCAATGTGCCACGCGCGCGAACCATATTGGGATGGCATTCTTTGGGCGCCAAAAGGCATCCTGCTGGAAACCAAAGCTGATGTCGCGCGCAACGCCAAACTGATCTATCTGCAATCCGGCATTACCCATGCAATGCCGCCCGCCAATATCACCTTTATGGAGCCAGAAGACCGCGCAGCAATCGTGCGCTGGTTCCGCGCGGCACAGATGTAATACGAACAACCGTCGAATTGGTACGAAATTCAGTCCTCAGCAGGGCGATTATTTCTGACAAAGCCAGATAACACGCAATTTCAGATATATTCCGACGCCAATTGCATGCTATGAACCATGCAAGCTGCCCGTCGCAAATACATTTAACATGCGACGAAATTCGAACATATAGACAGCACCCGGGGCATTATCTGGAGCGGGCAATGCAAATGCAAGATCGACAGACGATCTTTTTGGGCAGTCTTTTGACTGTTCTTTTAAGCATTGTGCCAATGATTGCATCAGCAGCAGATACCACTCTGACCGCCAAAGGCGCACCAGAAGAGCTGGTAGAGCGGCTAAAGGGTGCGTCGCTTTCGGTTGCCTCGAATGAGCAGAAACTGACGACATCACAGGAACTATTGGCAGCCGCAGTGTCGGATTACCGAACACTTGTGCAGGTGCTTTACGATCAGGGCTATTTCAGCCCGGTCATCCATATTCTTGTCGACGGACGTGAGGCGGCAAACATACCGCCGCTGGACCCGCCTGCCGCGATCCGAAAAATTGATATTCAGGTCACGACCGGTCCGGTTTTTCACTTTGGGCAGGCCAAAGTGACCCCATTGGCGCCTGACACGGAACTGCCAGAGGGTTTTCAGCTTAACCAGACCGCGACAACCGGGTTGATTCAGGATGCAGCGCGCGCCGGGGTCTCTGGCTGGCGAGACCACGGGTATGCGTTGGCGGATGTAAGCGGCCAAAAGATCACGGTACGCCACCAACAGGCCACACTGGACGCTGAAATCCAGCTTGCTCCGGGGCGTAAGCTGCGGTTTGGGAAACTGGTCGTACCGCAGGATTCCGATGTCCGTCCGGAAATGATTGCCAAAATCGCCGCCCTGCCAATTGGAGGCGTCTATAGTCCCAAAAAAGAACAATCCGTCAGCACCCGCCTGCGCCGCACCGGAGCCTTTTCGTCGGTCACGCTTAAAGCTGCCAAAACCGCCAATCCCGATGGCACGCTGGATTTTGAAGTCGATGTTGTCGACGCCAAACCAAGACGCATCAGTTTCGGGGCCGAAATATCATCGGATCAGGGCATTGATCTATCGGCCAACTGGATACACCGCAACCTTTGGGGCGGTGCCGAACGGTTTCAAATCGAAGGCCGCATCAGCAATATTGCCTCGGATCAGGATATCGGCGGGCGTTTGTCGTTTAGACTGGATCGCCCCGGGGTCTTGGGTGCCGATTCCGACCTGTTCTATCTTGGCTCACTAGAGCGGCTTGACGAAACATATTACCGGGCTGATGTGGCGCTGCTTGCAATTGGTGCCCGCCGGACATTCTCCGATGAATTCTACGCAGAGATCGCCGTTTCGCCCTATTATAGTAGGGTAAAGGACGCCTTTGGCGACCGAACATTCCGTCTTTTGACGCTTCCGGGGCGGGCCGAACTTGACCACAGGGACAACAAAATTGACGCCCACAAGGGATATTATCTGGATGCGCGTGTGGTGCCCTTTGTCGGGCTGGCAGGCTCAAAATCTGGCGTAACCCTAAAGCTGGATGGGCGGGGGTATGTTCCGCTGGGCAATTCGGTGGTGTTGGCTGGGCGGGTTCAGGTTGGATCAACCGGCGGGGCCAGCCTGTCGCAAATTGCACCGCAATTTCTGTTTTATTCCGGCGGTGCTGATACCGTTCGCGGACAACCCTATGAATCACTTGGAATACCGGTTGGAACAGAGACATCCGGCGGGCGGTCATTATTGGCCCTTTCCGCAGAAATCAGAACACGTGTAAGCGGGAAAATCTCGATCGTTGGCTTTTTTGACTATGGTGCTGTGGATGCAGGGTCGTTCATTACAACAGACTCGCTTCGTCATTCGGGGGCTGGGCTTGGCATTCGTTATGATGTTGCCGGAATTGGTCCGATCCGATTTGATGTCGCTGGCCCGGTTTCGGGTACAACTGGTGACGGAGTTCAGTTTTACGTCGGCATAGGACAAGCGTTTTGATCCGACTGTTATCATATACGCTGATGCTGCTGATGCTGCTGATGCTGCTGATGCTGCCGGTATCGGCTCAGGATGACAGCGATGAAGATGGCGATGAAGATGGCGGGATGCTTACCAATTTTCTTCAGGATACGTTGTCGGGCGACAGTCGCCACATCAAGGTTAGTGGGCTTGAAGGGGCGCTTAGTTCGCAGGCAACAATCAAAAAGCTGACAGTCGCCGATGACAAAGGGGTTTGGTTGACCGTGCTTGAGGCCGAACTTGACTGGAACCGACTGGCATTACTGCGCGGGCGTTTTTCGGTCAACGCGTTGACAGCGAAACAAATCATAATAGCACGCCGCCCCGGCACGACAGAAAGCGAAAAAGAACTGCCCAGCGCCGCCGCCACACCGTTTGAAGTGCCCGAATTTCCGGTGGAAATTGATCTGGCCAAAATTCAGGTTGACCGGGTCGAGTTGGGAAAAGACGTGGCCGGAGTCGCCGCTGTGCTGGATGTGACTGGTGCTCTGAAACTGGCCGAAGGGTCGCTGAACACCCGATTGGCAATAAACCGGCTGGACCGGGATGGTGACGCGGCCGGACTTATCGCCGCTTTTGACAACCAAAGCCGAAATCTGTCATTGAACCTGTCGCTGACAGAATCTGACGGCGGGTTGATCTCTACCGCGTTACATATCCCTGATGCACCGTCGTTGCAGATGTCCATCAAAGGCGAAGGTCCGATCAGTGCCTTTACGGCTGATGTATCACTTGCCAGCGATACGACACCTCGTTTGACCGGTCAGGTCACTTTGCAAGCCGTCGATGTGGCGGGAAGTGATACGACAAACCCCAAAGCCATCAGCTTTAACGCCGATCTCAGTGGCGACCTGCGCGCCCTGCTAAGCTCTGACTATCAGCCGTTTTTCGGCGCCGAAACCGTGTTTCATCTGGCAGGCCTGCGCGAACCGGATGGTCGGATTGAGGTTGAACAGCTTCGGGTTAAATCCGAAAGCCTTGCCCTTGACGGTCAGTTGGAAATATCCGCTGCTGGAAGGGCTGAAAACCTGACCTTGACCGGGGCCATCACCCCAATAACAGGGTCCGAAGTTGTGTTGCCGTTGCCTGGCCCCCGGACTGCCATTCGCGGGGCGAAAATATCGACCAACTATGATGCATCGGTCAACAATGAATGGCGCATAGATTTATCGCTGACGGGTCTGGACCGCCCCGAAATGACACTGCAGATGGCCGAAATCAGCGCAGGCGGCACTGTTCTGGACAGCGAATTCCGCACGATACAGGGCAGCGTAACGGCGGCACTTAGCGGGTTGCATATGAACGATTCAGGTTTGCAATCCGCGATTGGGTCCAAAGTCACGCTGGACGGTGGTTTCCTGCTGGATGCGACCGAAAACCTGCAACTTAATGATTTTGTTATGCAAGGAGATGATTATTCCGCCTCGGTTGACGGCACTGTTGACGGGCTGAACAGTGGCTTCACGCTGGATGGGCTTGCCCGCGTCAAAGCCGCTGACATATCCCGTTTTGCCGGACTTGCCGGACGTCCGGTCAGCGGAGCATTAACTGCTCAGATCAAAGGCACCGGGTCAGTATTGGGTGGCAAGTTCGATATCCGGTTTGATGCTTTGGGTCAGGATCTAACCACCGGACTGGACGATCTAGACCCGTTGATTACCGGACGAGCAACGATGGCGCTGAATGCCACACGGGATGAAACCGGTTTGACGATCCACCATTTTGGCTTTGATAGCACCGCGCTGACTGCGACCATAAATGGAACCGCAAACGGCGACACCGCCACCCTGACGATCAAGGCCGGGCTGGATGATCTGGGACGCATTGTCAAAGAAGCGCCGGGGCCGATTGACTTGCAAGGCAAAGTCGAACGGCAGGGCCAATTATGGACAGGTTCGATGCTCATCAATGGGTCTGGCGACTCGCAAGCCACGCTGAATGGCAGCTATCACACCGACGGCAGCGCCGATTTCACCTATGACGCGCGGCTGTCCAGAATCGAACGGTTTTCTTCTGACTTTTCGGGCAATCTGACATCAACCGGCAAAGCCAGCCGCAGCAATGGCGTTTGGCAAATTGACAGCAACGCCAAAGGCCCGGCCGGAATTGTCATGCAGGTGACGGGCACGTTTGATGAATCCGACAAACAGGTTGATCTGAATTCAACCGGTAAATTGCAAATGGGTATTATCAACAAGATCATTGCGCCAACATCCATCAATGGGCAGGCAACTTTTGATCTGGCGATGAAGGGGCAACCCGGTCTGGACGCGCTAAGTGGCAGCATCCAGATTTCAGACAGCAACATCGCAATCCCGCAAATTGCCAACACGATCACGGGTCTTGGCGGCTCGGTCAATTTGAACAACGGGAATGCGCAACTGGCAATAAATGGCGGGCTACGAGCTGGTGGAGGGTTTACTGTCGCTGGACCTGTAAGCCTGGCCGCACCTTACAACGGTACGCTGAACTTAAAGCTTAACAAAATCGTCTTGACTGACAATATCAGCTATGAATCCTCGGCAAACGGACAATTGGTTTATTCTGGCCCACTGACCGGAAATGGCCGACTTTCCGGTCAAATCGACTTTGGCGACACAGAAATCAATATCGCCGCCGCTGGCGGCTCCTCTGGTGCAGCTCCGATCCCCGACATGACAAATATCAATGAATCGTCTGCCGTCCATCAAACCCGCGTTCGCGCCGGGCTTGTCGTGACTGAGAAAAGCAGCAACAGGCCGGTCATTGGGTTGGATGTTGCGTTGAACGCCAACAAAAAAATATTTGTACGCGGTCGCGGGCTTCAAGCCGAGCTTGGAGGTAGTCTGCACATTGGCGGCACCACTAAAAATGTGGAACCAGCCGGTCAGATCAAACTGATCCGCGGCAATCTGGACATATTCGGCAAGCGACTGGTTCTGACCAAGGGGCTTGTGACTTTGCAAGGTCAGCTGGAACCCTATATCGAATTTGAGGCCAGCACGACAACATCGGACGGCTCGGCAACACTTGAAATCGTGGGGCCACTGACCAGCCCCGAAGTTGATGTTACATCCGACCCCGAACGCCCCCCCGAAGAAGCGTTGGCAATGCTGATATTTGGCAACCAGCACGCGGCTTTGTCGCCGCTGAAACTTGCCCAGCTTGCCGCATCACTGGCCGTGCTTTCGGGGGGCGGTAGCGGCAAGACGTCAGGCAAGATTCGCGATACACTGGGGGTCGATAACATTGATCTGACGCAAGACGAAAACGGTGATGCGCAGGTCGGGGCCGGAGCCTATGTCGCGGATAATGTCTATACCGACATATCCGTCAACACCAAGGGCGAGACCGAGTTGAACATCAATCTTGATGTGTCGGACAAGGTGACGGTCAAAGGCACCGTTGACAGCACCGGCACTAGCGCTCTGGGTCTGTTCTATGAGAGAGACTATTAAAGCGTTTTGCGTTATTTCTGAATCAGGATACATCGGGAAACGCCCACGCCACTTATGTGTTTCGCGCGTTTCCCATTCAATTTTGATCCAAATTGAACGCGAAACGCTT
>JAHRVZ010000084.1 GCA_019090405.1 Paracoccaceae bacterium | reverse complement strand
TTGCGCCTATGGCAACATTGTTGTCAGTCAGCTTTGGCACATTGGCGGCGGTTGGGCTGTCGCAACAACATATGCCGTTTCGCCGGGCGATCATGGCAATTTTGATTTCTCCGATGATTGTACCGTTGATTATTTCAGCCGCTGGCATGTACTTCTTTTACTCGCGTGTCGGATTGCAGGGCACATATTTCGGCGTCGTTCTTGCGCACGCGGCACTCGGTATTCCGTTCGTTATCATCACGGTCACAGCAACATTGGTCGGATTTGATAACTCGCTAGTCCGCGCCGCCGCGAATATGGGGGCTAACCCGTTGACCACATTCTTTCGTGTGCAGATGCCGTTGATCCTCCCAGGGGTGATTTCCGGCGGGTTGTTCGCCTTTATCACCTCGTTTGACGAGGTTGTGGTGGTGTTGTTCGTCGGCTCGGCTGGTCAGAAAACCCTGCCATGGCAAATGTTTACTGGTCTGCGCGAACAGATCAGTCCGACTATTCTGGCAGTTGCCACAATTCTTGTCGTGGTGTCGATCTGTCTGCTGACAGTCGTCGAACTATTGCGGCGCCGTTCAGAACGCCTTCGCGGAATGAGCCCAGGCTAAAAACAGATGGCGGGTTCGGAAAATTTCAAATTTTCCGTCCCGTTTTCTTTGTAAGAAAACGGCTATCCTCGCAATCGGTTTAGTAACACCAGCGACGGATACCCGTCCGGTATCAGTTTGTTGAACACCTGATATCCACGCACGGCAGCAATAGTCTTTGGTCCAATTTTGCCATCAATTCCAAGCGTACTGAACCCCTGGGCCGTCAGCAATTTCTGCAGTTCCAGTCGTTCGTCCAGCTTTAACGCCCGATCTTCCCGAGGCCAGCTGGCTTTGAATGGTTCGCCACCCAATATCCGATCGCTTAGATGGCCAACTCCGATTACGTAGGCATCTGCCGTATTGTACTGCTCAATCACTTCAAAATTCTCAAAGATCATAAACGCAGCACCCTTCCACCCGGCTGGCAGCAAAATTGATGCCTCACCATGGTTTGGAACGGCCGACCCTTGTACATCAAATATCCCCAACTTCGCCCAGTCTTCTGGTGTCTTGGTGATATTTCGATTGGCCAATGTATAATTAAATCTTTCGGGCAGCGTCACCTCGACCCCCCAGGGCTGCCCCTTGACCCATCCGTACCTTGCCAGATACGCCGCCGTAGAAGCCAGCGCATCAGAGGGATCATCCGACCAGATATCCCGCTTGCCATTGCCGGTAAAATCGACGGCATAGACCAGATACGACGTCGGAATAAACTGCGTGTGCCCCATCGCGCCGGCCCAGCTTCCTGTCATTTGGTCGGGGGACGTATCGCCATACTGCAAAATCCAAAGCGCCGCAGTCAACTGAACCTGAAAGAACTTTCCTCGTCGTCCGTCATAGGCCAAAGTCGCCAGAGATTGCACAATATTGTTGCTTCCCCGGAATGACCCATATGCGCTCTCAAGTCCCCAAATTGCTACCAATACGTCTTTATCGACACCATATTCTGCCTCAATCGCATCCAATTTGCTTTGATGTTCTCTCAGCGCCGCTTTGCCGTTGCTGATGCGCAAATCTGACGCTGCACTGTCCAGATAATCCCAGATCGTCTTAGTAAATTCCGCCTGATTGCGGTCGCGTTTGATCACATTCGGGTCATAGCGCACACCTTGAAAGGCCAAATCCAGAGTCTGCTGGGTTATTCCGGCCTGTAATGCCTGTTGTTTAAACTCGTTGGTCCAAACCTGAAACGATTGGGCCTTGTCCACCTCCGAAACCGGTTCAGATATCTGCACGCGCGGATCCGGCCTTAGTTCGGGCCGAACCGACGTATCGACCGCCTCTGCTGACAAAGTCGTTGCCAGCAATACACCAAAACATGTTGCGCTTTTCCAAACACTCATTATTGCTGTCCTGATTATCTGCTCCTGACCAGACTACTCTGAATGGCCATTTCGCAAAAGCGCTCAATCTCTTGAGTCGCGAAGTTCCGCCATTTTTTCATTTTCAGACCGAATTTGGGCCACAGCCTGTCTTAACAGAGGTACGCGCCGGGGTCGGAAACTCTGGTCAGTTACTGTCATCTCGCGCATCCGATCCAGCCGGAAAACACGAAATCCCTGTCGCAAATGACACCTAGCAATAAGCACCGTGGATTTGTCCATATAAGAAATCGTAAGAGGGTCGACTCGCCGCTGAGTTTCACGGCCGTTCACGTCGGTATAGGCAATATCCACAGCCAATTCCTCCCATGTTGCCTTGCGCAACCGCGCCACGGAAATGACCGGAACAATTGGCCGCCTGAACCGCCTTGCCGACAAAACCGCGTGTTTCAACCGATGCGACTGGCTGGGTGGCAACCGCCCTTGCAATTTACGTAAAGCAGCCCCCGCAGCCTTGGCCAGGTCAGGATCGCCAATCTGCTCGACCTCACGTAACCCAAGGACCAATGCCTCAAGCTCGTCATCGCGAAACCCCAACGGAGGCAACGTCGCATCCTCAATCAATGTAAAACCAAACCCGGCTGCCCCATCAATCACCGCCCCCAACGCGCGCAGCGAATCAATATCGCGATGCACGGTTCGGGCTGAAACACCCAGCTCTTGCGCCAACACTTCGGCCGTCACGGGCGGGGTTGCCGAACGCAAGCATTGCATCAACTGAAACAGGCGGGCGGTTCTGGACATAAAGTGACCCTATAGACCACTAATGACAAAAACTGTCATTAGTTATCCCTATCTAACAGGTCTCATCACATCTGAAAGGACTTTAAAGTGTATACACTTTTGACCTACCCTAGCGGCTTTGGAAGTTTTAGCCTTAGCCCGTTTTGCGTAAAAGCGGCCTATTTACTGGCCTTGTCTGGCCAACCATGGAAACGCCAAGACACGCTTGACCCGCGCAAAATGCCCCATTCAAAACTGCCGGTTTTGCGCACCAAAGAACGCATGGTTTCTGACAGCGATTCAATCCGCTTGTTTCTGGAATCCCAAGGCGCCGATTTTGACCCCGGCCTTTCCGACATGCAAAAGGCGCAATCTCAGGCATTGATCCGTATGGCCGAAGACAGTTGGTATTTTCATTTGGTGTTGGACCGTTGGGGCAATGATGACGTCTGGCCGATAATCCGCGAAACCTTTTTTGGTCAGATTCCCGCGCTGCTCCGCCGCCCGATAACCAACAATATCCGAAAACCCGTCCTAAAAGGCCTGAACGCACAAGGTATTTCACGGTTCAGCGAATCCGAAAGAATGCAGCGGATCGAACGCGACCTGCAGGCACTCAACACATACCTATTGCAAAGCCCCTTCCTGATGGGCGATCAGCCTACCGCCGCTGACCTTAGCGTCGCGCCTATGCTGGCAGGAATGCGAAAAACACCGGAACAAACCCCCTTGTCCTGTCGCATCCGCAAAGACAAAGTGCTGACAGATTATCTTGACCGTATAGAACAGGCGATACCCTTGCCATGACACGCCCTTTTGCTTCGGCTGAAATCGCAGCTATATTTGGCGCTCAGGACAGTCAGGCCCGCGAGGGTCTGCTGGCTTTACGTGATTTGATCTTTGATGTGGCCGATGATTTACCCCAGATCGGAAAAATCCAAGAGGCGTTGCGCTGGGGACAGCCCGCATATCTGACCCCCGAAACAAAATCCGGCACAACATTACGTCTGGGTATCTCAAAATCGGGTGGGTTTGCCATGTTTGTCCACTGCCAAACCACATTGATTTCCGATTATCAGGCAGCCTTTCCCCACGTAACAAACACCGAAGGAAACCGCGCCATTTTGTTCACGGCTGCGTCAGAAATAGACCCTAACAGGCTAAAATGGCTCATTCGACAGGCGCTAACTTACCATCTAAAACAATAATTCAGTTTGGTAAAAATATCCCCGCCGGAGGCGCACCTAACGGCAATAACTACCGCCGCTTTCTAGCGACTTTCTGCTTGATCTTATCTGCCTTGCGCTTGCCCTTTGACACTTTTCTTCGCGCCGTCCGCCCCGCCGGACTCGATCGTTTTGGCAAAGGCTTGTCATCCAAGGCCAACAACTCAAGCTCAAGCCCACCTGTCACCGGAGTCGCCCGCGCCAACCGAACAGTTACTCTCTGACCAACAGCAATCAACAACCCTGTGTCTGATCCCTTAAGCGTCCCGGCATCCTGATCAAAATTGAAATACTCACGCCCCAATGTCCGGACCGGAACCAACCCATCTGCCCCGGTTTCATCCAGCTTTACAAAAGCCCCAAACCGCGCGACGCCGCTAATCCGTCCACTAAATTCATTGCCGACCCGTTCGCTTAGATAGGCAGCAAGATAGCGATCTGTGGTATCGCGTTCGGCCATCATTGACCGGCGCTCAGTGTCTGAAATATGTGTTCCGGTCTCTTCCAGCCGCTCGATTTCGGCCGCGTCCAACCCGTCCTTGCCCCAGCCATGCGCCGTTATCAGCGCACGATGCACAATCAAATCCGCGTACCGACGAATGGGGGAAGTAAAATGTGCATATCGTTGCAGGGCCAATCCAAAATGGCCGAAATTATCCGCCCCATAATAGGCCTGAGTCATCGACCGCAAAGTCGATATATTGATCAATTCCGCATCATCCGTTCCCGCGGCTGCATTCAGCAACTGGTTCAGATGTCGTGTCTTTAATACCTGCCCTTTTGCCAGCGGAAACCCTGCCGCCTTGGCCGTTTCCCGTAACGACTCGATCTTTTCTGGCGACGGTTCTTCGTGCACGCGAAACAACAAAGGCGTACGCTTGTCGATCAGCGTTTCTGCCGCTGCAACATTGGCCAAAACCATAAACTCTTCGATTAGACGGTGCGCGTCCAGACGGTCCCGGAAATTCACCGATGACACTGTGCCATCTTCCGACAGTTCAATCCGCCGTTCGGGCAGGTCCAGATCCAAAGGCTGCCGCTTTGCGCGCGCTGTTTTCAAGGCCGCATATGTCGCATACAGGGGTCGAATTACAGTCTCTAATAAGGGCAAAACCCGATCATTCGCCGCTCCATCCATTGCCTCCTGAACTTCGCCATAGTGCAACGAAGCCGCAGATCGCATCAGGCCTCGAACAAACGCGTGACTAACCTTTTCACCATCCGCGTCCAATTGCATCCGCACCGCAATACAGGCGCGATCGACACCTTCGTGTAGCGAACACAAATCCCCCGACAAACGATCCGGAAGCATCGGGACAACGCGGTCCGGGAAATAGCTTGAATTTCCCCGCTTACGCGCTTCACGATCCAGTTCTGATCCGGGGCGTACATAGGCGGCCACATCTGCAATCGCCACCCAAAGGATAAAACCACCGGGATTGGCCGGATCAGTGTCTGACTCTGCATAACAAGCATCGTCATGATCGCGCGCATCGGATGGATCAATTGTGATCAGCGGAATATCCCGCAAATCTTTGCGACCTTTCAGGCCAACAGGTTTGGTTGCATCTGCCTGCGCAATCACGGCATCAGGAAAGTGATCCGGAATGCCGTGTCGGTGAATGGCAATCAGAGACACTGCCCTTGGCGCTGAGGGATCACCCAATCGCGTTACAATTCGCGCGCGCGGCAACCCCATTCGACCTTTGGGGCCAGCCTGCTCAGCCTCGACCAGTTCGCCATCTTTGGCCCCATTGCGAGCATTCTCGGCGACGGTCCATTCGCTGCTGGCGGATTTGTCGGTCGGTATAATCCGCCCACCTTCGGCCCGCTTGCGAAACACACCAAGAATACGCTGTGGGTTAGTGCCAATTCGCCGGATCAACCGGGCCTCATATGCAAAGGCTTCATCCTCAACAGCCGTCAACCGCGCCAAAATTCTATCACCCGCGCCCAGCGCAGGATCAGAGGCGCGGGCGATAATCAATATCGCTGGCTCGTCCCCATCACCCTGCCATTCCAACGGACGCGCAAGCAAATCGCCGTCTTTATCCGGCCCAAGAACCTGCACCACGCTGACCGGCGGCAACCGGTCCGGATCGCGATAGGATTTCTTGCGTTTCTCCAGATGCCCTTCGGCCTCTAGCTCTTTGAGTAGACGCTTAAGATCAATTCGCGCAGCGCCCTTGATGCCAAATGCCCGCGCAATGTCGCGCTTTGAATTCTGCGTCGGATTGGCCGAAATCCAGTCAAGGATTTCTGATTTTGTTGGAATATGCTTCATATCTTTCGCCTATCATACGTCTTTGGCAATAGCGACGTTGCCCGGCAAATCCTTGAACGTATCCACGTCCTGTAACGCATCAACCAGCGCCACGCGCATATCGGTCATGTTTGCAAGGCTGTCCGACAGCGCATGTTCCGTTGACCATCGCACGTCTTGGAACATTTTACGCGGCACCCTGACGGACCGTTTCAACCCAATCAGCCAAAACCCTCCATCCGGCGCCGGGCCGAACACTGCCTCATTGCGTCCAAGCTCACCAAAAGCGCGTGCTATATGTGTTCGTTCAACTCCTGGAATATCGCTGCCAATCAGACAAACCGGCCCCTTCGAAGCCGCCAACATCATTCGTAACATCCGATCACCAAGATCACCGGACCCTTGCGCCATACGTTCAAGATTTCGTGGCCAGATCCGGCTTTTCAGGCCTTCGTTATCCGGCGTCACCGCTAGCACGATGTGCCAACGTTTATCTGACAAACGCCTTATTAGTGTCTGTACTTGCCGCCGATACCACCAAGCTGCGGCAATCATGCCAATGTCGTGGCCCAACCGGGTTTTAACCTGTCCCGGACGAGGCTCTTTGACCATGATGATCAGTGTTTGTCTCATTACAGCGGCTGAACCGTCACGCAAAATACTCGGACAAAATACGCCCGTAGATAGATTTGAGCTGATGTATCTGCGCGACGTTTACCCGCTCATCAACCTGATGCATCGTTTTGCCAACCAAGCCAAATTCAACCACTGGACAGTGGTTTTTAACGAACCGCGCATCGGATGTTCCGCCAGTTGTAGACAGCGCAGGTATAATGCCGGTTTCTGCCTTAACAGCCGCAGAGACCAAATCTGACAACGTCCCCGGTGGCGTAACAAAACTTTCGCCCGAAATTTTGACGGTCATGTCGATGTCGATACCAAATTCTGACGCGACATCATCGACCTGTGACTGCAACCATGTCGTAAGGCCTGCGCCAGAATGGGTGTCATTGAACCTGACGTTGATCGTCGAGCGGCATTGTGCCGGTATAACGTTGGTGGCCGGATTACCTGTATCAACCGTCACCACGGCCAATGTCGAAGGGTCGAAATGGTCTGTACCAGTGTCTAACACGTGCGAAGATAGCCGATCCATCAACCGAACCATCGGTGGCAGAGGGTTGTTGGCCCGGTGCAGATAAGCAGAGTGCCCCTGTTCGCCCGTCACCGTGAAAAAGGCATTCATAGAACCGCGTCGCCCGATCTTGATCATTTCACCCATGACATCCGGGCAGGTTGGTTCGCCTACCACACAGACTGACATCGCTTCGCCCTTATCCTGCATATAGTCCAGCAAAGCGGTTGTACCATCAACAGCGTCGCCCTCTTCGTCCCCAGTAATTGCAATGATTATTGCTCCCTCTGGAGGCGTCTTGCGAACCAGATCCACTGCTGCTGCCACAAAAGCAGCAACACCCGATTTCATGTCAGTCGCCCCGCGCCCGTACATATAACCGTCTTTTTCGTCTGCCCCAAAAGGCGCCATCGTCCATGCGGATTCATCGCCCAACGGCACCACATC
>JAHRVZ010000083.1 GCA_019090405.1 Paracoccaceae bacterium | reverse complement strand
CCGTCAAGCGGGGTTTTACAAGATTTGCACGCATCTCAGACCCCAGACGCCTTTTTTTGGTGCGAAGCGGCAATCCAGGCAAATAATCAGCTACGGTTTTTAACCAATTGGCCCGGTTTTTTAACCCGTCGAAGCCTCAGAATTTACCATTGTTGTTTTTCCATTCACTTTTGGGTGCAATTTTTTCCGTCGTATCCCAATGCTCGACCAGTTTACCATCGGCAACACGAAACAGATCGTAAAAGGCGCAATGCTCGCCTTCCAACTGTCCTTCGCTCACGCAAAGCACAAAATTTCCCTCGGCCAGAACACGATGGATATGCTGATAATCTATATGCTTCTGACCATTCCGCGCACGGTTCAACGCTGACCCAAGGGCTGCGGCACCATCTGCAATATGTGGATTGTGTTCGGCAAAACCCTCGCCATTGATAAAGTCGCCAAGACGTTCAGTTTGCCCATCGACCAACACGGTTTGGACAAATCTGCGTACAAATGCGCGGTTTGCCTCGGTCAGGGCCAGATCAACAGCTTTGGTCGGCCCATCCACCATTGTTCGACCCGAGATGGTCGGTTCTTGGCGTTGCTGAATATTATCCCAGTGCTCAACCGCCTGACCATCCTGAAACCGGAACACTTCAAAGCAAATCTTGCGACTGGCGAAATCGTATTCCATATGGGCAAATACAAAATCACCGTCCTCATTGCGGTCCTCAAAGGCCCGTACCATGTTGACCTTTGGTTCCGTTTTGGAAAGCCGCTTGAACAATTGCGCCAGACCTTCACTGCCCTCATGTGTCTGAGGGTTATGCTGAATGTATTTGGCTTCGTTAACCACAGCGACTGGACCGGGGTCTCCAGTCTCGATGCTATTAAGCAACGCCCTGATCTGGTCCTTTTTGTTTGCAGCCATGTTAATTGGTTCCCTGAATAGATCTACCTGTGCCAATTGCTTTGCCCACCTTAAGCGCAAACACCGGCAATACTCTAACTGCTTATTCACCAATACCAATTCGTGAAGGTCGCCAACAACAATTTTCGTTTGTGCCGGTCCTGCAACTGAACAGGAAAACGCTGTTGACGTTAATACAACGTCGAAACATAATTTCCATTTGATCTAATTCCCAATGACAAGCGGATCAGCAACAAGCAATATTTGACAACGTTTGAGACTTTGCCCGATAACTTTGGAATTGTGCGATTGTTCGTGAGTTTTAATGTTGAAAAGGTATAACAATGTCTAAATCTTCCAAAAGCTGGCTAAAGAAAATAAGGCGCGGTGCAGGTTCATTTATCAACCAAACACCAAGTTTTCCACTTGTATGCGCAGCTATGGTGCGAGACGAAATTGATATTATTGATATTTGGGTTTCGCATCTAATCTCTATCTTTGATCACGTCATAATTTATGATCACCTCAGCAAAGATGGTACGCGCGAACGCCTGAACGACCTTGCAAAGCATAATAAAAACATCGAGATTCGGGACTATTCCGAACCAGCATTCGAACAATCCACCCTCATGACAACTGCATTTAAAGACGTGGCAAGTCACACCCCGGTGGGATGGATGTTCTTTTTGGACGCAGATGAGTTTATTTTGCACAAAAGCCGGGCTGAACTTATTCAAGAGCTGTCACAACACGATACTGCGACGGTGGTCGAAATGAAATGGATGAACGCCTATCCCACTTCGGTGGATTCTCACATTCAGGCGACCACTGAAATTGAGGGCTGGCTGGATGGCCCCTGTCGAATAGACAAAATTGCTGTGAACCTGAGTCAGTCGGACAATGTTTTGACGATCACCAAAGGAAATCATAGGATTCGCCCTAAAAGACTGGTGGACTTTCGAAAAGTCACACTAGAAAATACGCACCTTCTCCACATACCAATTCGCACGACCTCTCAAATAAATTCCAAGATTTCAACAGGAATTGCGTCTATTGCTCTCATAGAACACGGGGATTTATTTGGCGCTCATTGGAGGGCGATGGCGCATATCAATGACTTCACAGATATGAAAACGCACGTTTATAACTATGGGAACTTAAAGGGGTTATCGGATGAACTCATAATGGCACCGCCATCTCTTGTATCAATCTCAGGGCGTCTTTCTAACCTTATCACTGTTGGCAAGAGTATCTGAAATCTAAGGCACTACTGCTTCAAATCAGACAAAAATGCCGGACATGACAATTGCCAGCCCAATTCCACCAACCGCTATTTTGGCCGCCAGTTTTTCAAAGGAAATCAGGCCGTAACTGAGGATTGCCAGTCCTATGGCCATTCTCAGAAAGGCGATTGATGCTGCAAAGGGCGTCTCGGCAACCTTCAGAATATCCGGATTGGCGATCATCCCAAGCGGAATGACATAAAGCCCCACGCCCAGCGCCATCGCCGTCAGGGCAACCTTGATCCAGTTCTCGCCAATCATTCCCGCCGCGATAAACACAGCACCGCAAACCGGCGGGGTGATGGTCGATAATAAAGCGAACCAAAACACAAACAGATGCGCCTGTAGCGGCTCTAGTCCTTGTTGGATCAGGGCCGGACCCGCCACCGAAACGCAGATGACATAGGCGGCAGTGGTCGGCACCTCCATGCCCAACACAAGACAGGCCAGTGCCGTCAGCAGCAACGATGGCCACAACAGCCCACCCGAACCGGTCAGGATCAACGAGGTGATTTTCACCCCCAACCCGGTAATCGACAACACGCCGATGATGATTGAGGCGCAAAAGATAATCGACGCAATCATCGCGATCTGACGTGCCGCATTCATCAGCGCCGCCGTTATCCGTTCTATGATCTGGTCCGGGTCAAACCTTGCCTTGCGGTTGAACAGCAACAAAATCGCCCCGGCCAGAATCGCCAGACAGGCGGCGTATTGCGGCGTATAACCGCCGCCGAACATGCCCCACAGCAACACCGAGAACGGCACCATAAAGAACGCCGAGGTGATCAGAACATCGCGTGCCGAGGGTTGATCACTTGCCTTGACAGCGCGCAACTCGAACCGGCTGGCATAGGCATTGATGCCAACCCAGACAGCAAAGAAATACAGGACTGCGGGCAGCACCGCCGCCGCCATGATGCTGACATATGGCACACCGGTCAATTCAACCATCACAAAGGCGCCTGCCCCCATCAACGGCGGCATTATCTGCCCCCCCGACGAGGCCACCGCCTCGACCGCTGCGGCCAGTCGTTTGGGATAACCCAGCTTGGTCATTGCAGGCAGAGTGATTGCCCCGGTTGACGCCACATTGGCCGAGGCCGACCCAGAAATCGATCCAAACAGCGCCGAGGAAATCACCGAAACTTTGGCCGCGCCGCCCTTAAGACGCCCGGCAGCGGCCGCCGCCACATTCATAAACCCCTGCCCCGCCTCGCCCGCGTTAAGCACGGCCCCAAAGATCACAAAGATCGACACGACCCCAACCGATACCGCCGTAAGGCTGCCCCAGATGCCGCCTTCGGCAATGGTCATTGTCCCCAGAAAACTGCGCAAAGGGGTGCCCGAATGGCCAAACTCTCCCGGTATTGCGGACCCAAACAACGCATAGGCCAAAGCCGATATTGCCACCAAAGGCAGCGGCCAGCCAATCGCCCGCCGCGCCGCTTCGATCACGCAGACCAGCAGGGTGATGGCAATAGCGATCTGGAAATCACCCTCAAGGAACCCGTATTGATCGCCCAGCATGTCATGGTTCAAGGCAATCCAGATCGAGGCCGAAACCCCCAAGATTGACAGGACAATCCCAGACACCTGTTCGCCTTTGGATTTGGCGGCAAACACAAACACCCAAGGCAGAACAAACGCCAAATGCAGTGGGCGGCTGACCAGATTGGGCACCAGCCCCCAAAACACCAGCCCCAGATGAAACGCGACCATCAGCGCAGCCAACCCCAGCCAGAACAGACGCAAAAAGGTTGAATGTTGTGTCATCGTCATCGTGAAAGCCATCGTCATCCGGGATCCAAAAATAACAGGGCCGGGCAATTTCCTGCCCGGCCATTTCGTTTCAGCAGACCATTCAGCCTATTTCTGAGCATCCGTCAGATCGAACCCGGCTTCGGTGTAATATTTAACGGCACCGGGATGGATTTTGCCGGTGATATTGGCCATCAGACCTTTATCAACACCATTCCACCACGGGGCGGCGTCGCCCATCGCGGCTTTGCCTTCCCAATAGGTTTTGGCCAGCTCATAGGCGGTGTCGTCGTCCATCTTGGTCGTCGCAAAGGCCACAACCGGCAGCGAAGTGGTGACAATATCGCTGTCTTGCCCGGCATATGTACCCGCAGGTATCACCAGACGCGCACGTTTGCTTTTGGCGATCTGGTCGTCATTCAGTGACAGGACAACAACCCCGGTAGAGGCCGCAGCTTCGATCACGTTTGGTGCCGGAAACGAACCTGCGGTGACAAACCCGTCAATCTGACCGTTCTTAAGGGCAGGCACCGCGCCTGACAGTTCCACATCGGCAATCTCGACCTTATCTTCAAGGCCAAACAGCTTGAGGTACTTGGCCCCCTCACGTGCGCCAAATGAACCCTTGCCCAGCAGGATGGTCTTGCCTTCCAGACCGGCGAAATCGGTAACGCCAGATTCGTCGGACATGACAAAATGCATCGTCAAAGACGGGATCGGGAACAGCGCGCGTATTTCGTCAAAGGCCGGATCGCTTTTGTCCTTGAACATGGCCTTGCCGCCCTGAGCCAGACGCACCAGCACGGGAGGCGTGGTGAATACATAGTCTCCGCCACGGGCTTTGACTTCCATCACGTTTTGGACCGACCCTTGGCTTTCTTCGACCGTTACGATGATGTCTCCGTCTGATCCGGCCTTCATGGCTTCGGCAATTTGCACCGCCATTTGATAGTAGGATGACGTTGTTTTGGCTGATTTATAAGTAACGCGCGTTTCCGCAGATGCTGACGCTGCCGCCAGTCCCACAAGCGCAACTGCGGCAGCGATTGGTTTCATGAATTGGATCATTCTTTTCTCCCTGATAGTCCCTGGTCCTGTTTGCCAGGTATTTTCCGACATTCTCCGAATAGAATGCCTTGTGTTGCATGTAGTTGCTGTTTTGAACCTCTATCAAGCCTTTTGTACAAGTTATACCCGGTTCCGGACTTTCCTGCCATGATCGGCGCGCGTGGTTGCGGAAGCGGTCGGGTTGTGTCGACATCGAACATTTTGGGACACCTGAGGCATAGAGCGAACCGGCAAATCCGGGGTAGATTACATTGGCTTGACAGCCGACCTCAAAACGGGTCGGATTACAACAGATCTGATTGATGGGAATACGCCAAATACCGTTCTGGCGTCATTTGATCCGATGAAATTCGCAGCGTTCGCGCGCTCACATCTGGGAGGACACCTATGAATATGTTTTTGAAAACCACCTGCGCAAGCATCACCGGCGCACTGATCGCAGGCACAGCCATTGCGGACGGGCACGCGCAGTCCTGGGACATGCCAATGGCCTATGCGGCGACCAATTTTCACTCTGAACATGGCGTGATATTCGCTGACAAAGTTCGTGAATATACCGACGGCGCGATCGACATCACGGTTCATGCGGGTGGTTCATTGTTCGGCGGCGGCGACATTAAGCGCGCGGTTCAAACCGGTCAGGTTCCTATTGGTGAGCGTTTCATGTCTGCCCACGCCAATGAGGCACCGCTTTTGGCCTGGGATAATCTGGCGTTCATCGCAACAAGCTATGACGACAACGCGAAACTCTGGGACGCGGCCAAAGACTCTGTAAATGCGCAGTTGGCGGAACTCAATCTGGTGGCTCTTTATACCTGCCCATGGCCCGGACAGGGGTTTTATTTCAACAAAGAAGTCGCGTCATCTGACGACACACAAGGTATCAAATTCCGCTCGTATAATTCAGCCACTGCAACTTTTGCCGAAGAACTAGGCATGATCCCGGTTCAGATCGAAGCCGCTGAACTAAGCCAGGCACTGGCCACCGGTGTTGTCTCTGCGTTCATCTCATCAGGTTCAACGGGTTATGATCGCAAAGTCTGGGAACACCTGAGCCACTATTACAAAGTCAACGCATGGCTGCCACGCAACTATGTCATCGTGAATTCACAGGTCTGGGACGGTCTTGACGCCGAGGTTCAGGCCGGCGTTCAAAAAGCAGCGGATGAAACGGCTGCCGCCTGTGGTGCAAAATCTGCCGAACTGTCGGATTTCTACTTCGAAGAACTTGCCAAAAACGGCATGACTGTAGAAGACGCCGGGCCAGAGTTTCTTGCCGAACTTGAAGCGATCGGGCAAAAAATGACCGCCGAGTGGCTGGAAACGGCTGGTCCTGACGGTCAGTCCATCCTAGACGCCTATAACGCGAACTAATGCAATCCGGGCGATCCTGCTATCGCGGGGTCGCCCAGTCATTCGTTTAGAATTGAGAAATTACCATGCGCGATTGGTCGCCGGTCATGGGCCTGCCCCTTTGGGTCTGGCTTTTTGTATTGCCTAGTTTGATTGCTGTGATCTGTCTGATCGCAGGTCCACGGATCGAAAATGCCCTACGACCACTGTGGCGCATTCTGGATGGTTTGTATTTCGCCAGCGGAGCAGTCGCTGCATTTTTCATGGTCACAATATTGCTGCTGATCGTTGCCCAAATGATCGCTCGCTGGACCGGCATTGCGTTGCCGGGCACAACAGAATTCGCCGGATACGCCATGGCCGCCACATCGTTTTTTGCGCTTTGCCACGCATTGACACGTGGCGCGCATATCCGGGTCTCTATTCTTTTGAACGCCAACCGGTTCCTGTTTCGTTGGCTGGATGTCTTTGCCGTTTTTGGAGCCGCTGTCATCGCCACATATTTCGCGCGCTTTGCGGTCAAGGCGAACTTTTTTTCCGAGATGCTGAACGACCGCACCCAAGGGCAGGATCAAATCCCTGAATGGATTGTATCACTGTTCAAACTGAACATTTCAGAGGCAATTTCGGGTGGCCGTGACCTGGTCTATACCCCGGTTTGGATCCCGCAATTGGCGATGTCGATTGGCACAATCTTGTTGGCGGTTGCATTGTGGGACACGCTTTATCGCATGATTGTGACCGGCAAGAACCCGATTGAATCAGAGGCCGTCGAATGACCGAAGCATATGCCACAATCGTATTTCTGTTCGTTCTGTTCACCTTGCTGGGATCATCCATTTGGGTAGGTCTGGCCTTGATGGGTGTCGCCTGGGTCGGAATGGAGATGTTTACCACGCGCCCGGCAGGCGACGCGATGATCACCACGATCTGGACCGGGGCAAGCAGTTGGACACTGACCGCGTTGCCGCTGTTTATCTGGATGGGTGAAATCCTGTACCGAACGCGATTATCCCAAGACATGTTTCGCGGTCTGGCGCCTTGGATGGCAAAGCTGCCCGGCGGTTTATTGCATACCAACATCGCGGGCTGCACAATCTTTGCCGCAGTTTCCGGATCATCTGCCGCGACACTGACCACCGTGGGAAAAATGTCGATCCCAGAGCTTCGCAAACGCGGCTACCCGGAAAATATGATCGTGGGCACGTTGGCGGGCGCAGCGACCCTTGGGCTGATGATTCCTCCGTCATTAACGCTTATTGTTTATGGTGTTTCGATCAACGAAAGCATCATCAAGCTGTTTATGGCAGGTATCTTCCCCGGCCTCGTGCTGGCCGCTTTGTTCACCTCATATATCGTCGCCTGGCACTACATTCGCCCTGACCAACGCCCGCCGCCAGAGCCGCATATGCCCTTTGGCGAGATGTTCTCGGAAAGCCGATTTCTTATTCCCGTCCTGCTGCTGGTGTTTGCGGTGATTGGGTCTATGTACTTTGGCTGGGCAACGGCAACCGAAGCCGCCGCCGTCGGCGTGTTGGGTTCACTTACTTTGGCGATGTTACAAGGGTCACTGACATTCAAAGCCTTTCTTGAAAGCCTGATGGGAGCGACGCGGACCTCGGCCATGATCGCCCTTATCCTCATGGGGGCGGCATTCTTGTCGCTGTCCATGGGATTCACCGGATTACCCCGTGCGCTGGCCGCATGGATCGACCAAAAACAACTGTCGCCGATTACCTTGATCGCGGCGCTGACGCTGTTTTACATCGTCCTTGGCATGTTCCTTGATGGGATTTCGTCGGTTGTACTGACAATGGCCATTGTCGAACCCATGATCCGTCAGGCCGGTATTGATGTGATCTGGTTCGGCATTTTTGTTGTTGTCGTCGTAGAGATGGCGCAGGTGACACCCCCCATTGGTTTTAACCTGTTTGTCCTGCAAGGGATGACCCGGCACGAAATTGGCTATATCTCAAAGACCGCAATACCGATGGTTGGGTTGATGCTTTTGATGATTGTTATCCTTGTGGCGTTTCCTGCACTTGCGACTTGGCTTCCTGAAAACATCAGATAGTGGACAGGATGTCTCCAAAGGTGACTGTCCTGCAACTTGACACCCGGTTTCCAAGGGTGCCGGGCGATGTAGCGTGCAAAGCGACCTATCGCGGCAAGGTCGAGATTATTCGCATCCCTAACGCGACTGTTGCGCAGGTCGTCAGCAATCGACCGGACCTGATCGACATCACGGCGTTCGAAACGGCTGTGGATCGTGCCACAGGTGACGTCATTGTGACGTCCTGCGGGTTTCTATCTTACTGGCAGGATCATCTTGCGTCACGAACGCCAAAGCCATTTGTCAGTTCAGCCTTGATCGCCCTTGAAAGCCTGAGCCGACGATATTCCGCCAAAGAGGTTCTGACGTTAACCTTCGATAAAACAAGCCTGACCAAGCAGCATTTCGGTGCATATGCAGACTACAAGGCTGGGGTTATCGGCTTGCCAGACGACATGCACCTGCGACGCGTTATTTCCGAAAACCGGCCCACATTGGACGCGGCGCGTGCAGGTCAGGAACTTACCAAGTTCCTGACAAAAGTCCGGCGTCCGCATCATAAACACCTGCTTCTGGAATGCACGAATTTGCCACCCTACAAGGCCGCTCTGCAGAGCGAAACAGGGTTAAAGGTGACGGACATTCTGACCTGCATTGAAACGGTACGACCGGGCACAATCCAGCCCCGGTTTTTGCCGTAAAGGACAGGGCGACGGCCTTTTCAGACTTTGCCGCAACTGGCATTTGATTTTGTTAAGAAATTTGGCGACCCCGACAGGATTCGAACCTGTAACCTGCCCCTTAGGAGGG
>JAHRVZ010000082.1 GCA_019090405.1 Paracoccaceae bacterium | reverse complement strand
GAATCCCAATTGCGCAAGGCTCTGCGCCGGTATGTACGTGCTCGGGGTGCGGATTATCTGCTTGACCCGAATGTGACTTCGATTGGCGTTGGTCGAAAAAATGGAGATGGGGAAGTTGGTCTTGTCTTTACCGTTGGTCAGAAAGCAGAGGCCTCAGTCATCGAGTCCCTTGGGAGCAAAGAACTGCCTACCGAAATCGAAATCGAAGGTTTCACAGTTGTAACGGACGTACTTGAAAGAAGCTATGAGCCTTCCTTTGAACTGGTCAGCGCAGAAGCAGGGAGCATTTTGAAATCGCGCCTTGACCCCGTTGTTCCCGGTGCCAGCGTAAGCCATGTTGACGGAACAGCCGGCACTTTGGGAATGATCGTTTTTGATGGCGAAACCGGTGCCCCCTGCATCCTTTCGAACTGGCATGTTTTGCATGGCAACACCGGTGAGATCGGCGATCCTATCGTTCAGCCGGGTCCGCATGATGACAACAATATCGCCAACAACTTTTGCGGCACACTGCTCCGCAGCCACTTGGGAGCGGCGGGTGATTGTGCGCTGGCACGGCTGCAGAACCGAGGGTTCGACCGGGCGATACATGATCTGGATGTGGTGCCAATACGCATGGCCAACGTGGAATTGGACGATACGCTTGTCAAATGTGGTCGTACGACAGAAACGACTTATGGGATTGTGCGTCGTACTGATGTGATGGCCAAGATCAACTATGGAGGCGATGCCGGTGTACAAGAGATAGGAGGCTTTGAAATTGGGCCTGATCCGGTTCATCCCGCACCCAACAACGAAATCAGCATGGGTGGGGATTCAGGTTCGTTGTGGGTCATTGCGGATGGAGACGAAGGAACAGATATCTTCGCTGGTTTGCATTTTGCTGGTGAAGGCAGCGGCAATCCGGACGAACATGCACTGGCTTGTTACCCGCGTTCGGTACAGCAAAAGCTGAACTTTGAACTTACTCAACCTTCAGGCGTCACGATTGATGACGACGATGCAAAAGCAATCGGTGCGCGGGCTGGATTTGACGCCGAGTTTCTTGGGGTGAGCGCACCATTGCCAGATATGTCACTGTCGATCAAAAGGGACGCGGTTAACTTTGGACGGGCACAAACGATACCTTATACGCATTTCTCGGTCTGCCTGAGTGCAAAACGACGGCTGGCACGTTTCGTGGCATGGAACATCGACGGAGCGCGCAAAGTTCAGCTTGGGGGTCACGGTTTCCGGCTTGACCCAAGGCTCAAGGCGGATGTCCAGTGGGACAATTCGATCTACCAAAGCAATAAGCTGGACCGGGGACATATCGCGCGACGGGCGGATCTGGCCTGGGGACCGGTGCCAGAAGCACGACAGGCAAACAAGGATTCGTACTATTACAGCAACATCGCCCCCCAGCATGAGCGATACAATCAATCCAGCCGTAGTGGCGTCTGGGGCCGGCTGGAAAACCTCATCCTCGAAGAAGCAGCGACTCAGGATATCCGCGTGTCGGTGATTGCCGGGCCAATATTCAGCGATGATGATCCAGAATACCGTGGCGCTCTGATCCCAAGGGATTTCTGGAAGATGATTGTGTACCGGGGCCATGACGACGACCTGACAGCCGCCTGCTTTCTGCTGTCCCAGAACGATCTGCTAAGCGATATCGAAGCGATTGATTTTGATCCTTTCCGCCTGTTCCAGATTTCTGTTGCAGAGTTGACCGAACGTACATCGCTTGATTTCGGCTTTTATGAGGGTGTTGATATCACGCAGAGTTCTGAACGGCTCAGCCTGCTGAGCATGGAAAATCTGGCCGGCACAGCGATTGCCCGGAACAGTCGCGAGATTGCCCGCGTAGAAGACATCGCAATCTAACAAATGCCGGGTGGCAATGTCGCCCGGTTCTTCAATAATTCGCATGTTTCTGATCGTAGATCACATCGCCTCATAGTTGGACACACCCGCGTGAGCCCCCCTTTGCATCAGGATTGTATAGCATATTGTAATCAGCAACCCGGCGCTGGTGCTGGCGAACTGGATGATTAACATCTGCGAGAGGATGATTGAATGAAACGCTTTTTTCTGGCTGCCGCGGCGGCGATTTCCCTTGGGTTGCCTGCCTTTGCCGGTGATCAATATATTGACGGTACTGGCTTTGCGGTCTCTGGCTATGATGTCGTGGCCTATCGAAGTTTGGCGTCAAATGCGGTTGGGACGCAGCAAACTTCTGGTGTGCCGGGACTTGCCAGCATCACGGCTGACTACAATGATGCCACCTTTGCGTTTTCCACCAAAGCGAACCGGGACACGTTCCTGGAAAATCCCGAGCATTATGCGCCACAGTATGATGGCCACTGTGCTTACGGAGTATCCAAAGGTGGCAAGGTGCCGGGCAACCCCAATCTTTGGCGTATTGTCGATGATAAATTGTTCCTGAATATCACCAAAAATGTTGTGACATTCTGGGAGGAAGACATCCCGGGCAATATCAGCCTTGCCAATGGCAACTGGTCGGGGATCGAGGATTCAGCGGCTTCGGTTAGCAAGATTCCGAATTTCACCTCAACGGCACCCGAAACGAACTAAGACCTGCGAGATGGAAAATTGTTTGGCTGAACTGATGCGTTGGATGCCTCTACGCGCTGGCATTGATTGTGTAAAACTGGTTTCATCTTAACCAAAGTGAGAGAGGCATCCATAGCAGAGGTTGGCATATTGGCGATGGATACCGGCACCAAACGTTATCCGACGGTCCAATAGTGTTCGTTGTCGAGACCATGAGACACCCCTTTCGTGTCCCACCAGTCGTGCCATATTTTTGCCGCCGAATTGCGGTATAGCCGAAATTTCTGTTCTAACAGCAAACCTGTGCAAACTTGCCTGACGGAAAAGGACCAAGAAAAAACTGAACCCTCGGCTGAAAACGATTCCTGCATTTCGAATATGCGATAATGGGGATAAATATGATTGATGGTTTTTCATTTCCAATGAAGTCGCCCAGATCGGACCGCGTTGCTGACGATCCCGGGCCAGACAACGATTTTGACCCAGTGATAAATACTGTTCGCAATCTGATTAAAGAAGAAGGCGCTTTGCCAACGGGGCACAAAGACCCAGTTCGCGTCGATGCTCCGCCCCCCTTAAAGAAGCAAAGGAAAGCCGTGAAGGAGGGTAAAATTCTGATTTGGGTCAGGTCGTCAATTCAGTTTCTAATTCAATCAATAACAGCATTTGTTCGTCGCCCGGATGCCACTCGTTTACTCGCAATGCTGATGCTTTGTACCATTGTTGTCTTAATGCCTTGGTTTGTCCTTTCATTTACCCTGTTGGCCGTATTGATTGCCTTGATCACCTATTTTTCGCTTGGGCCTGACAAGGTCGGCGCATTGGTGGCCGCATGGTATGCCCGATTGCATCGACGTGATCCCAACAAAGCCGAAGACACCCGCCGCCGTGCCGCGCTTTGGAGCAAACGTATTTCGGCGGTTATGGTTCGCCTCCCCGAAAAGTGGAGGACAGGGTTCTATTTGCCCGAATTCGAAGAAGCTCGTGAACTCCCGGAAAAAATGAATACCGATCCGTTTGACCGTCTGGATGCTCGGTAAGTTGCGCCGAGACCCTTGTTGCACCCTAACAACAATATTGCAGCGAACCAGACGTTTACTGTGGTGATTTACCCAGGGGCCGTCAGTGGCGGGTAAATTTGTGCCAAGTTTGCAGTGCAACCTGTTATTGCTAACCAAGACATTGAGACAATTGCACAATGGGAACCCATGAGAGAAATTCCTGCTGGGAAATCTAACCCGAACGAAACGCAACAACTTGGTCATCTGAGCCATGACTCCTTGCCACAACATGTCCCGTGGGCCTAACCTTGCCTTCAGACGCCGCCACTTAGAGAATGTCATTCAAATTGCGAGCGGAGCAGGACTATGCAGACAATAGCGTTTTCGTTTGAAATGGCCGTCGTCATGGCTGCTCTGGCTTTCACGATATTCCTGTTTGTTTCCGAGATTATCAGAATTGATCTGGCCGCTCTTTTGGTTTTAGTGTTGATCGGTATCCTCAGCTATCTTCCTGGCCTGGCGCAACTGGCAGATGTGAACCGTCTGTTTGATGGGTTTGCGTCGAACGCTGTTATCTCGATCATTGCAGTGATGATCGTCGGGGCCGGGCTCGACAAAACCGGGATCATGAATAAGGTCGCGGCTGTCATCCTCAAACATGGCGGCTCAACCGAGGCGAAGGTGCTGCCAATTGTTTCGGGCAGTGTCGGTTTTATCTCTTCTTTCTTACAGAATGTTGGCGCTGCGGCGCTGTTTTTGCCTGTGGTCAGCCGGATTTCTACCCGGTCTGGAATTCCGCTGAGCCGACTACTAATGCCGATGGGGTTTTGCGCCATATTGGGCGGCACAATGACTATGGTCGGATCATCCCCCCTGATCCTGTTGAATGACCTGATCCTGACGGCAAATTCCACATTGCCCAAAGATCAGAAAATGCAAGTGTTCAGTCTGTTTTCGGTTACGCCAATTGGCATCGCACTTATCCTGACGGGTATAGTGTATTTTTTGTTGTTGGGACGATGGGTGCTTCCAAGTGCAGATGAGTCTGACAGCACCGGAACCGGGCAGGGAACGCAGGATTATCTTAAGCGAGTTTATGGCCTGAAGGCGGATGTTTTTGAGGTAATGGTTCCGGCTGACAGCCCGTTGGTCGGTGAAATTTTGGCCGATATCAACCACGATAACCATCTTTATATCATCTCTACCTTTTATCGTGGCAAAACCTCGATGTTGCAGGTGCTGACTGCGGAAATAGCAGCCCCATGCCGGTTAGCCATCATTGGTCGCAAGTCAGCAATTGATCAGTTTGCCCAAAAATTCGGACTGACAGTTCTGCCGGAACTGGACGTTTTTGTTGAGGAATTTGCACCCACCAACGCCGGGATCGCCGAGGTTGTGATTCCGCCGGACAGCAAAGTGATAGGCAAATGCCCGCGCGAGCTGTTGTTTCGCAAAACCTATGGGCTGTCTCTTTTGGCGATCCATCGCGGTGAAGACACACTTAGCCACGTGGAAACCGATAGCCACAACCCGACACAGATTGGACTGGTGGAATTTTGCGCTGGTGACATGCTGGTGGCTCATACCAGATGGGACAACCTGACTCAGCTAAAGCGGAACCGCGATTTCGTTATTGTCACCTCAGATTTTCCACAAGAAGAACTCCGTCCACACAAAGTGGGCTGGGCGCTGTTTTTCTTTGCCGTATCGCTTTCGATGATACTGTTTAGCGACGTGCGTTTGTCACTGTGTCTGCTGACCGGAGCGGTCGGCATGCTTTTGTCGCGGGTTCTAAGTATTGACGAGGCGTATAATGCCGTCGGCTGGAACACAGTGTTCCTGCTGGCCTGCCTGATCCCACTTGGGCAGGCCGTGCAGAACACCGGAACCGCCGAGTGGATTGCGCAGAATATCCTGATAATTCTGGATGGCTGGCCGATTTGGTCACTTCAGGTCGGAGTGGCAATTCTGGCAACAGCGTTTTCACTGGTGATGTCGAATGTGGGCGCGACTGTGCTGCTTGTGCCGCTTGCGGTCTCAATCGCTGTTGCTGCCGGGGGTGATCCGGCTGTGTTTGCTTTGACAGTGGCGATCTCGACATCGAATTCGTTCATTATTCCGACGCATCAGGTAAACGCTTTGATAATGGGACCAGCGGGGTACAAAGTGAAAGACTTCGTCAAATCGGGTTCGATCATGACTGTATTGTTCCTCGTCGTTTCGCTGTTAATGCTGAACATTGTGTTCTGAGTACGGGTCATACGCGTCAGTGATAAGAGAGGAATGCGCCTGATCCCCTTGCTTTGTTGCGCGAAAAACAAAGGACAATGGTTGTTCAGATGGCCGTATGCAAATCGCGTAGGCTCTCAAACTATGAGGCTTTGGCGATCTGAATAGCAGTTTGCGGAACGTGGCCCCTATTCGCAGTCGCAGTTTCATTAACGCCGGGAACAATTTCATAAGGGATTTCGGCAGCTTTTAGCGCCTGAACTAATGATGCGGTGTCGGCATTATCTGCCTGATTGTCACAACTTAGACGGACAACCCGTTTTCCCTGCTGCGCGGCATTCACTAACAATCCTGCAACGGTATTCTGTGATACCCATTGATTGCTGGACATTTCAGCGACCATGACGCGCTCGGCGTCCCGGCGTGCAAGATCAAGGATTTCGGGATCAACATGCTGGTCAAAGTAAATCATGTCGGCATCCTGAAGCCGCTGCACCGCCCGTAATGTGACAAGATCCGGGGCACCGGCACCTGCATCAATAAGTACGACAGAGGTTTTGTCTTTCGCGCCAAATTCAGCAGTTTCAATGGCCTGTTTTATCATCCTTGCTGCTTCGCGTTCCGCGCCCCGCGCGTGGGCCTGCCGCACAGGGCCGCCAAACACCCAGCGCCAAAGGTCACGTCGATCACGCGCTGCAAGTTGCTGTGCGGCCTGTGCCCTTAATCGTCCGGCCAAAGCCGCCAAATCGCCTAGCCGGGGTTCAAGTATTTCCTCCATGCGCGATTTGATCTGGCGCGCCAGAACCGGGGCCGTGCCTTCGGTTCCAATGGCCACGACGACGGGGCTTCGATCAACAATAGACGGGGTTATGGCATCACACAGGTCGGGTTGATCGACGACGTTAACCAAGGCACCAGCGGATTTTGCGAGCTTGTGCATAGCGACATCTGTGGCCGAACAGCCGGTTGCAATGAACACAAGGGCAGTATCGGCAAAGTCCTTGCGTGTCGCCGGGCTGTCCCGCCAGTTTATTTTGCCAGTTTGAAACAGATCGCGCAATTCGGCGTTCAGTGACTTGGCCAATACCGTGATCTTTGCCTCGGTCTTAAGCATCAGGCGGCATTTTTGGCAGGCCTGCTCATCTCCGCCAACAATCACCACGCGACGGTTCTGCATGGTCAGAAACATTGGAAAGGCTTTCATGCGGATTGTCCTTTTTCTAGGTGACGGTTTTCTAGGCGTCAGTTTTCTAAGTGTCGGTCTGCCCAAAGTTGCGCGGCGAACCTGTCGGCCTGTGTTATGTCGTCTTTTGCACCAAGCGCCCAAAGCGCAAGACCCGCCGTGCCGATGACAGTCTGAACCGCGAATTCATCCGCCTGTTCGCCACGCCAAAGTGTCAGAGGGTCAATGTCTTTGTTAAAGTCCAGCGATCGGCCCTTTGTGTCATGTAAAGCGGATGCAACATGTCGGCTGTGCACGCCGTCCCGCAGGCAAAAAACCTCAAGATCTTTGCTGGGGTGGCGTTCGAATTCTCCGCCTCCACCTTTGATGATGGTCAGGGATTTTTGGCCTGTTGCCTCGGCGGCCAGCGCCTGAAGGCTACGGTAGGATGGGTGAAATACACCCTGAATCGTTGTGTCTGCATTGCTGGGATTCCACATGCGTAAAACCGTGTTGATGCAGGATCGCAGGCCAAACACATCCCGCAGTTTCAGCAATTCGAACGCTTTGGCGCTAAGTGTCTCCAGCGGTGCATAACTAATGCGAGCGTTTGAATCCTGCGATATTCCAAGCGGTTCAAGATGATCGCGCACTGGTGCTTGCGCTGACTGATGGCTGTTCCAACCATGAAGCGATACGCGATACCCTGCTTGTGCGACAAGTTTTGCAGACAGCAAAAACAACGGAGCACCTCGGGTCCGACCGGCGGCATAGCTTGGCCAGTCCAGATCAGCCTTTGGAAGTTGTCCAGCCACATGTTCGCTAAGTGCTGTTGAAAACCCGGCAATTTCCGACGCGACTTCGCCGCGCAACCGCAGAACCATCAACAACGCTCCGATGGCCTCGGGTTCTGCTGCATCGTTTAGAATACATTCCATTGCAGCCTGGGCTTCGGATTGTGTTAGCGGGCGCGCACGTCCTTTGCCACGCGCAACGATCCGAACAAATGGCGCAAGGCTCATGCTTTGGCCATTCGTAGTGTGGACGGGACGCAGTCAAGGGCCGTGAGAGGAATGTAGCACAGCAAAAACATTGGTATCTATATAGCTGCTGCAAGTCGGACATTGTACCAATTTGGCCAGATACAAATTTCGGTTGAAAGGAGCGGCTAATTTTTAATCACATTTGCACAAATTGCTTAATTCATAGGCAAAATGGTCCTTATGATTGGATTTGATCCGCAACGGGATGGGATTGGAATTTCGACATCTCTGAATTCGATGGCGCCAAAAATGTGGAAAATTCCGTAGTTTGGCGCTAATTTTACATAAAAATACTGGCAAAACCCGTAATAGGTGGACTTTTTGGGGGAATTCGTCATTTTTGCTCAATGGAGGCGCGAAGTATGGCAAAAGACAACAAATCCCGTTCCAATCTCCGGGAAATGAAAGTGCCCGACGCACTGCGCCAATTGGGCGGGGCCAATTGGCGACATCCTTGTCCCGTTGGTTCCCGGAATGGCGTGTAGAATTGATGGAAGCCACAGCAGAATCTGACCGGATAACCGCATGACAATACTGGCATTTCTCATCCAGATCGCAGGCGCGACAATGCTGTTGCTTTATGCGGTTCGTATGGTGCGCACCGGGATTGAACGCGCATTCGGCCCGTCCTTTCGACGCATTGTTACCACAACACGCAACCCGGTGAATTCGGCATTGACCGGGCTGGTTCTGGCGATCGTGTTACAAAGTTCGGCGGCAGTTGCGTTGCTGGTTTCAGGATTTGCCGGATCAGGAGCAATTGGCTTTGCGGCTGGCCTGTCGATTGTTCTTGGTGCGGATTTGGGCTCGGCGCTGCTTATTCAGGTGCTGTCGTTCAAACTTGACTGGTTGGTGCCGTTTCTATTGGCGGTTGGTGGCGGATTTTTCATAAAGTCAGACAGCCGCAAGCTGAAACAGGCCGGGCGGATCATTCTGGGCATCGCGTTTATCCTGATTTCGCTGCGGTTTTTGCGTGAAACCATGGACCCGATACGGGACAGCAATTTTCTGCCCTCAATAGCCGGTTTCCTTGAAACAGATTTTGTCGCGGCATTCATCATTGGCGCGCTATTGGCGTGGTTCATGCATTCAAGCGTTGCAGTGATCCTGATGTGCGTGACGCTGGTGGCCATAGATGCCATCCCGATGATCGCGGGAATGTCATTGGTGATGGGCGCAAATCTAGGAAGCGCTTTGATCCCGATCTGGTTAACCCGTGGACTTACCAACGCTGCACGCCGCGTGCCTTTGGCCAATTTTCTGTTGCGTGGTTCGGGCGCGGTGGTCGCGCTTTTTGTCATCAACGGGCTGCCAATTCTATCCTATGTGGGCGGAAACAATGGGGCGCAAACACTGATTAACGCCCATGTTCTGTTCAACACTGTCCTGTTGCTTGCGCTTCCTTTCTGTCGGTTTCTAGAAGCACCGCTTTGCAAATTGTTGCCGGATTCCGCCGAGCCTAAGCAGGAAACACCGGTGTTGCATGTGAGTTTGCTGGACGATTTAGCCCTGACAATTCCCAATCTTGCCCTGGCCAATCTCAAACGCGAAGTGCTGCGCATGGAGCAAGTGGCCGAAACAATGACGGCTCCGGTCATGGACCTGTATGAGGACTATCACAAGGAACGCGCAAGGGCGCTGATTGAGCGGGATGAAGTTTTGAACACTGCTCTGGACGATATTCGCCGCTATGTCGCCGCGATGCCATCAGATCGGATGACCAAGCAGGATTGGAAACGCGCCCGAGAGTTAACGGAATACGCCATTGCTCTTGAATCCGTTGGTGATCTGGTGGCCAAGGTTCTGCTGCCTCTGGCCAGGGAAAAGGCGGGCGAAAGGTTTAAATTTTCCAAGGCTGGCAGGCTGGAGCTTGTAAATATGCACGAACGGGTTCTGGCCAATATGGCATTGGCCTCTAACGTGTTGGTGTCGGATGATCTGGAAAGTGCGCGTTTGCTGCTTGAAGAAAAAACCGAGATGACGCGTCTGGAACGCGCGTCCCGCAAGAAACATTTGCGGCGTTTGTCGGATGGGTCAAAGACAAGTTTTGAATCAAGCAATATTCACCTTGAATCCCTGCGTGCGCTGCGTGAAATCAACAGTCATGTGGCGTCGGTATGCTATCCGATTCTGTATCGAGGAGGTCAGTTGCTGGAAACCCGCCTGATCGAGACGATTGGTGAGAATGATGACAATGGGGCAGGCGGGTAAGACGACCCTAACGGGGGGCGGAAAACGCTGCCCGCGCAACATCCATGAAAGACCGGATTATCCTGACGTCCTGACGTTGACGCATGTGCACTAGCGCCTCGCTCATACGCGCATCAACATCTGACAATTTGATCCTGACCAGTCGCGTATCGTGCCCAAATTCGGCTTGCGATACAAACCCGATGCCGGCACCTGACGCCACCAGTTCGCGCACGGTTTCGCGTCCTTCAGCCTCAATCGCGGGGGTCAGAACGATCCCCTTTGCATCCGCAGCGTCCTGCAGTTTTTGACGGGTTTTTGACCCGGTTTCGCGGAAAATCAATGGGAGTTCCCGTAATTCGGACAAACTTAGGCTTGTGGTGCCAGCGGGCAGCAACCCACGCGCGGCAAACGCCACGATCCCGGTTTCGCCCAAAGATAATGTCGTCATGTCTCGGCCCGGCGACAGGCTGCCGACAACGCCTATTTCGGCATTATAGGCGCGCAGTTCGTCAAGAACCTCTTGCGAGTTGCCGGTGCGCAGGGTGACGACGACATTGGGAAATTTCTGCCGGAACCGGGTCAGGATGTCGGTCACATGATGGGCAGAATCAGCAATGATACGCAGGGTGCCAACCACCGCTGCGCCAGTTTCAGACATGTAGTCGTCTATCTGCGCGTCAATTTCGAACAATTGCTTGGTCAGCCTGAACAATTCTTCGCCTTCGGCTGTCAATGTCACCTGTTTGTTGGCGCGCAAAAACAGCCGCACGTCATGGTCCTGCTCTAGCTTGCGCACCTGCTCTGAAACCGCTGGTTGCGTTAAAAACAACGCTTTGGCGGCGCGAGAAAACCCACCGTGTAAGGCAACATGGTGAAATGCTTTGAGTTGGCTTTGCCGCATTCGGATCCTCGTAGATTGAATGTATAGGGCAGGCCTATAGATCAATTGATTATTGCAATTTTACATATGGAAGGCCATCCGGCAAGTCAGGCCTGACAATATCCAATTGTGAGCGCCTCATGACCGATCCGATTTCTGCCCCGGCACTTGGAGAACCCTATCTGCTGACGCCCGGTCCGCTGACCACCTCTTACCCTGTCAAACAGGCGATGCTGAGGGACTGGGGCAGTTGGGACGGCGATTTTCGGGCGATGACGCAGGATATGCGCAATCGGTTGCTGGCGATGCTGGGCAAGGGAGCGGATGAGTTTGACTGCGTGCCAATGCAGGGCAGCGGAACCTTTTCGGTCGAGGCCATGCTAGGGTCGTTCATCCCCAAAGATGGCAAGGTTCTGGTGCTGGCCAACGGCGCCTATGGCCTGCGGTCTGCGCAAACGCTGGGCTGTCTGGGGCGTGATTATGTGTTGCTGGACAAGGGCGACTATTTACCGCCTCGCGGCGCGGAAGTGGCGCAGGTTTTGGCCGGTGATCCGGCGATTACCCATGTGGTGGCGATTCATTGTGAAACCAGCAGTGGCATTCTGAACCCAGTCCAGGAGATTTCCAAAGCGACCTATGCGGCGGGCTGCAAACTGCTGATTGATTCCATGT
>JAHRVZ010000081.1 GCA_019090405.1 Paracoccaceae bacterium | reverse complement strand
TTGCGGCGGCCAGCACGGCACCGGTCCAGCGAAAGGCCAGCACAAGGCCAAAGGTTTCTTCAAGCCAGCCGCCAACCAACCCGCGCCGCCCGAATGTCAAAAGCAGCAGGTATCCGGTTACGACCGGGGGCAGGATCAGGGGCAAATACACTAGCGCGTTCAGCAGTTGCTTGCCGCGAAACTGACCGCGGGCAAGGGCATATGCGGTTACGATCCCCAAGGGCAGGCTTAGCAGCGTTGCCCAAAATGATACCTTTAGTGACAAGGCCACCGCCAGCCATTCCTGTGGTCCCAGCCAATCGGTCATGGGGTGCCATCCGGATGGTCAAAGCCGTTTTCATCAAATATCAGGCGGGCTTTGTCCCCGTTTAAGAAGCCAAAGAAAAGCACGGCATCAGGGGACGGGTTTTCGTTCAAAAGAGCCGCCGGATAAAGAATTTCGGGATGGCTGTCAGAAGGGAATTCACCGACGATTCGCACTCTTGGATCGGCCATTGCATCTGTCGCATAGACTATGCCCAATGTGGCCTGACCCGTTGCCACATGGATCAGTGCGGTACGCACATTATCGGACTGCGCTATGCGATCCGCCATATTATCCCAGACGCCCAAATGTTGCAGGGACGCGCGACCGTAAATTCCGGCAGGAACCGCGTCTGTCAGCGCCATTGCCAACCTGGATTTTCCAATTGCACCGGCCAGATCAAAACCCGGTGCAATTTCCAATTGCACATTGTTCCCCGGGGCGGCGATCAGAACCAGCCTGTTGGACAACAGATCAATGCGGGTTTCGTCACGCAACAATCCGTCCTGTTGCAACCAATCCATCCAACCGGAATTGGCAGAAATAAAGATATCTGCCGGAGCTCCATACCGGATTTGCCAAGCAAGCGCAGAACTGGCGGCATATGAGATATGAACAGTTTTACCAGTCTCGTCGCCGTAAAGCGTAACAACGTCATCCAGTGCAGTTTTCAGGCTGGCGGCGGCAAATACAGTTACCGGTCGCGATTGTGCCTGCACTGGCTGGCCCGCCATCATCCACACCAACAGCGGGATCATCAAAAGAGACAGACGAGAAGGCATAACAAAGGCTTTTCAGTTTGATCGTTGCCCAACAGGTATCGCGCAAAGGCCGCCGTCGTTGCAAGTGTGCAGAGAAAAACAGATACTAAAACAGATACTCATGGCGAAATCACCTGCACACCGGGCAGACGCTGAATTTGAAACAAATCTTCATCGTATAAGTCGGTCAATTCCTCAACCAACTGTTCAGTCCAGCCGGGAATGTCCAATTCTTCTTCGATTTCTTCTTCGATGGCGAATTTGTCCAAAAATGCAGAGATAACACGGCGCGTTTGCATTTCGGTCATCTCGGCGTGGCTTTTCAGATAGGCGCGAAACCGTTTCATCCCTTCCGGAGACATGATCTCGCTCACCAGATCATACCCACCGACAATATTTTCGCCATGCTCTAGCGCGGCCAGTTCGCGGATGATCTGGGCCCAGATCAGCGGTGTATCTTCGTTGCACCAAACGGTGATCGGTACATCGGGTGCCGCGTCGCGAATACGCGTCAGCGTTTCAGACCAGCGTATTTCACGCGGATCAATTCCGCCAAGAAAGTCCGCAAACTGGTCGTGTGGAGAATGGTCAAACACGGCTGGCAGAAACGACGCAGGATTGCGGATCGACATGAACAGTTCGACCTGATCATGGGGGAAAAGCTGCTGTATGTTGGTGATACGGTCAGGAGCTATCGGATACAGTATTCCCTGTCGAACAGCGGCACGAGGAGCGCCAAAGAAATGCATGTTTGAAAGGATCAGCCGGTCGGCAATTTCGTCATCTAAAATGGCATCAATCAAGACATCCCGCGCATCAGGCGACGCTGGTGCGTCTTTCAGCGCGTTGAACGTTTCTTTTAGCAGTTTGCGATATTTTCCGGGGCCAGGAACGGCGACGCCTCGCTTGGCAAAATCACCTTTGTTACGCAGAAGGCACTTAATCAGACGGTCTTCGTCGGTGAAATGTGCACCTGTGTGAACAATGACCTGCATTTTGATCCATCTGACTGAAAAATGTTGAAAATTGGTATCGCGTTGTCTGCTTGACGTCAAACAGCTTTGGCCTTTTGCGAATGCTAGACCAACTTACCCCACAAATCATACTCACCGGCCTCGTCTACCTGGACAGTCACGACATCTCCGACACTTAGCGCAGCAAATCCATCGTCGATGAACAAATTTCCGTCAATTTCCGGTGCATCTGCTTTGGTGCGGCACGTCGCGGCGTCATCATCAATCTCATCAACGATAACGTCCATTGTCTGGCCGACTTTGGCTGCCAGTTTCGCCTCAGAAATTGTCTGTGCCTTTGCCATGAACCGCTCCCAGCGATCCTGCTTTACCTCGTCTGCCACATGATCAGGCAGCGCATTTGACCGTGCACCCGCAACGTTTTCGTATTGAAAGCAGCCAACGCGATCCAGTTGTGCTTCGTCCATCCAGTCCAGAAGGGTCTGAAATTCGGCTTCGGTTTCGCCCGGATAGCCGACGATAAAAGTCGAACGTAATGTGATATCGGGGCAGATGGCGCGCCATGCGGCGATTTCGTCTAGTGTTTTGGACCCGGCGGCGGGGCGTGCCATACGACGCAGAACGTCTGGATGGGCGTGCTGAAACGGGATGTCCAGATAGGGCAGCACGCCATTATCGGGGTCGGCCATCAGTGGAATCAGATCACGGACATGCGGGTACGGGTATATGTAATGCAAACGAATCCAGGCACCTAGTTTGCCAAGTTCACGTGACAGATCAAGGATATGACTGCGTATTTCGCCATCTTTCCACGGGTTCATGTCGTATTTTCGATCCAGTCCATAGGCGCTGGTATCCTGTGAAATCACCAAAATCTCTTTGACGCCGTTATCCACAAGCCGCTCGGCTTCGCGCAGAACCGCATGGGCTGGCCGAGACATCAGTTTCCCCCGCATATCCGGGATGATGCAGAACTTGCACTTGTGGTTGCAACCCTCTGAAATTTTTAGGTAACTAAAATGCCGGGGTGTCAAAGAAACACCCGAGGCAGGCATGAGGTCAATAAACGGGTCTGGATCAGGCGGCACAGCGTTATGCACAGCGTCAAGCACCTGTTCGTATTGATGTGGGCCGGTGACAGCCAGTACTTTGGGATGGGTGCCGGTAATAAATGCAGGTTCGGCGCCAAGACAGCCGGTAACGATGACACGGCCATTTTCAGACAGCGCCTCGCCGATGGCTTCCAGAGATTCGGCCTTGGCGGAATCAAGAAAGCCGCAGGTGTTCACGATTACCGCATCAGCACCGCTATAGTCCGGGGATATGCCATAACCTTCGGCGCGCAGCCGGGTCAGGATACGTTCACTGTCGACCAGCGCTTTGGGGCAGCCAAGCGATACCATCCCAATGGTGGGTTGGCCGGGGCGTGATTTGTCGGTCATCCGCGCAGTCGGGGCAAGGTCGGGGCGCAGGTTTGGAGGATTGGTGCTCATCCCTGCGCATATAAAGAGACTTGCGGCAGGTGCAAACCCTTTGGCCATTGCGTGATGGCATAAGGCGGCTAAGTTAGAGGTGCAGCAAACCCGAGGAGAGAACATGCGTTGGGTGTTTCGGATCATTGCAATTGCGTTGATTGCGCTTGTGGTTGCTGTGGCCGCATTGTTTTTCCTTCCTGGCGAGAGGATCGCCAAAATCGCGGCGGATCAGGTCAAAGCCTATACTGGGCGGGATTTGATCATTGATGGCGGGGTATCGGTCACATTATGGCCGGTTTTGGGGGTGAAAACCGGGGCTGTGACATTTGGCAATGCCGATTGGGCCGGCCCGGAACCAATGCTAGTTGCGCAAAACCTTGCAATAGGCATATCTGCACCTGATCTGTTGCGCGGCGACATTCGGGTTAAACGTATTGTTGCTGACTCTCCAAAGCTGCGGCTTTCGACCCGCGAGGATGGGCAGGGCAACTGGCAGTTTGAAGCTGCATCAGACGAACAATCCAGCGATGCCAATACGACCACTGACACTACAAACGTGCCGCTTACCCTTGAACGACTGACTTTGACCGATGCAAGTCTGGTTTATACAGCCGCCGGGGCGGAACCGGTATTGGTCAAAAACACTGATCTTTCTCTGGTCTGGCCCGATGCAGGCGGTCCGGCAGATATTGTCCTGATTGCACGGCCAGCCGGAGATTTGGTAACGATTGCCGCGAATATCGGAGGGTTTGCGGGTTTTTTGGACGGCAAAGTCGCCCCGATTAGCGCACGGGTCACAGCCCCCGGAAGTGAAATTGATTTCCTTGGACGCGCAAATTTAAGCGGCGACGCTTCAGGGCATATTGTGCTGAACAGCAGCAATACCGCAGTGATGCTGCAGGCCTTTGGCCTTGGCTCTTTTGAAATACCGCATGGGCTTGGTCATATGGCTAAACTTGACGGAGAAGTGACTTTTACCAACGACGGTCGTTTGTCAGCTCGGGATATGACCCTAAAGCTGGATGACAATCACCTGACTGGCGCGGTTGATGTTACATTCGCCGAGACTCCGCAAATTACAGCCCGGCTCAGCGCCGGGGCATTGGAATTTCTACGATTGACTGAGACCCACGAGGGCAGCATCAAACCGCGCAGTGCGGCGGCGGCTGGTACAGGATGGTCTGTGGAAGCGATTGATGCCAGCGGACTTGGCGCGGTTAACGGGACGATTGGTTTTGCGGCGCAAAGCATCAAAACTGATCTTGCGCAACTTGGCCCGACACAGGCGGTGCTGCAAATTGATCGGTCGCGTGCGGTGTTGGAACTGATAAAAGTTTCGGCATATGGCGGCATGTTAACAGGTCAACTGGTGGCCAATAATCGCGGCGGCCTGTCGGTCGGTGGACATCTTCGCGCCACTAATATCGGTATGAAAGCCGCATTGGATGATTTGGCAGGGTTTGACAGTCTGGATGGGCAGGCCGACGTTCAGATCAAGTTCCTTGGTGTCGGTGGTTCGATGGATGCGATCATGCGATCATTGTCTGGCCAAGGTTCGCTGAAAATGGACCGTGGCGTAGTTTCCGGCTTTGATCTGGATAGGCTGATGCGTTCGGGGGATAGCACCGGCGGCACTACGGTATTTGATAGCCTGACTGCGACATACACAATTGCCGAAGGTAATTTGGTGAACAAAGATTTGCTGTTACTGCTGCCAAAAGTTCAGGCAAATGGGGCCGGGAGAATTGGATTGGGTGATCAGGACATTGATTACCTGATGATACCTGCATTACTGCGTGGTGACGACAATCCGAGGCAGTCGATCCCAGTGCGTTTTCGCGGACCCTGGTCAGATGTCAAGATTCGACCAGACCTGGGCGCGGCCGTGGATAATAAAATAGAAAACCTGGAACAAAACGCGCGCGATGCAGCCCAGAAAAAGCTTGAGAAAGAGCTATTGCGATTGCTGGAAAAAAACTGACGCGTTTGGTTCGCTGCTATTCGGATTAAGTATAACGCAGCGGATAGTCAGTCGTGCAGGGGTGACAGTTTGCTGTCGGGGAAACTGCGAAAGAATTTCACAGCTCCAACGGGTTGGATTTGGCAATTGTGTCAAATGCCATCAGCAATTCGACCAACTTAGGCATTTGGTTCAGATAGACCATGTTCGGCCCATCCGATGGCGACCGGTCCGGGTCTTCGTGGGTTTCAATGAACACGCTTGCCACACCGATCGCAACAGCCGCGCGCGCCATCAATGGCGCAAATTCGCGCTGACCTCCGGTAGAGCCACCAAGCCCGGCAGGCTGTTGGACTGAATGGGTTGCGTCCATGACCACAGGGTATCCGGTTGCCCCCATTTGCGGCAGCGAGCGCATGTCCGTAACAAGGGTGTTATAGCCAAACGAGGTGCCCCGTTCGGTCAGTAATATTTTGGTGTTACCGGTGGATTCGATTTTCCCGACGACATTTGCCATATCCCACGGGGCCAGAAACTGACCCTTTTTGACGTTAATGGCAGCGCCAGTTTCCGCAGCGGCCAGAATAAGGTCGGTTTGTCGGCACAGCAGCGCCGGAATTTGCAGAATATCGCAGACTTGTGCGGCCATACGACATTGTTCAGGTGTGTGAATATCGGTCAGGACCGGCACTTTGATGTGTTTTTTGACACTGTCCAGCATGGCCAGACCGTCCTCTATTCCGGGGCCACGGATGCCCGACATTGAGGTGCGATTGGCCTTGTCAAACGACGCCTTGAATACATATTGGGCGCCAGCCGCGTCGCAGGCCTCTTTCATGGTGCCGGCAATCATCTGCGCGTGATCGGAACTTTCAAGTTGGCAGGGGCCAGCAATAATGGTTAGCGGGCAATCATTGCCGATGCTCAAATCAGCGACCTGGACATGTTTCATGGTTACGATGTTACCTGTTCACGAAGGATGGATGCCGTCAGCGAGATCATAAGATATACACCACCAAAGATCAAAAACGCCAGCATGGTATTTTCGAATTTTCGGGGATAGCTGGGCTCTTGCGAGGGAACAGGTTCAACCGAAATCGTCAAATAGCGCACCTGTCGATTGGCCTCCATCCGGGTCTGTTCGACCTGCTGAAGGGCGGATTGCAACAATAAGTCACGGGTGGCCAAATCAGCCTGTGCCATCTGAATATTAACGGTCAGCTTTGCCAGAGAATTTTCACCATTGTTAGCGTCGGTCATCCGGTCGTTCAGCGTCTGCAACAGGTTTTTATAGCGGCCAATATCGGCGCGTGCACCGTCTACTTTAGCCTTGTTGGGACGGGCGTTGTCCAGCAGCGCCGCCAGTTGCAGTTCTTTATCCTGCACCTGTATTTCGACACTGTTGATTTGCGCCCGTAACGACAAAATGACCCCTTCTGGGTCTAGAATCGCGCCCTTTAGCTGCAATTGCACCAATGCCTCTTGCGCATTGCGCCTTCCATCCTGAGCTTTCTCAAAACCATTCTGGGCGTCTTTCATCTGATCACCGCGTTTTTGTTCGCTCAGATGGTTGACGCGGTCCTCGGCAAAAGAAATCAGTTTATTGGAAATTTCAGAGGCGACAATCGGATCTGCGGCAATCACTTCCATGCGGATCACACCCTCGGTTGGATCATAACCAATTTTAACGTTTTTCGTATAAAGTTTATAGGCCTCTTCATTTGTCGGATCGTCGCTGAGCCTTTGGATCGGGTCGATCGAATCCTGCGTGAAATGCGCCTTGTAACCAATCGCCTTATCAACGCGAATCATCGCGTCTTTGGATTGCAGGAATGACTGCACGGCAATTGCGTCCTGATTGGTGGCAAATTGGGTTCCTGTCAAAAGCCCACCTAAACCAGAGCCGCCCATATTGTCGGCCTGCAGGATCAGGAATTCGGATTTGGTCGAGTACATCGGGGTCGCTGAGAAATTGAAATACCAGCCTGCGATCAACGTCGGAAGGAATACAAAAACCGCCAACCGCGCAAATAACAGCCCCATTTTCCGGCGGCGGCGGCGCGTGATATCCCGCTGAATTTCACCAATTTCCGCAGCGCGTTGTTGTGAAGGACTTAGTTCAATGGAAGGCAGGTTTCCGCCGTTTGCCGGAACAGTTTGCGGAAGCTGCACCTTGTCTGTGTTGGCCGGAACATTTTCAAAACCATCCGGTGCCCCACCTTCATGGTGTTCTGCCGCGCCTTGCGGAACCACCAGTTCCAGCATGTTTGCCCGTTTAAACGGGTC
>JAHRVZ010000080.1 GCA_019090405.1 Paracoccaceae bacterium | reverse complement strand
TGTGCATTCGCCCGCGCCACCATGACTTCGCCGGATTCGACGGGCTGGCGCAAAGTTTCCAGAACACCACGGGCGAATTCGGGAAATTCGTCCATGAATAAAACGCCATTATGGGCCAGACTGATTTCGCCGGGTTTGGCCTGTCGCCCACCCCCGATTATCGCTGCCTGAGAAGCCGTATGATGAGGATCACGAAACGGACGAGCGCGGCTGATGCCGCCTTCGTCCAGCAACCCACAAAGGGATTGGATCATCGACGTTTCCAACGCTTCGGCTGGGGTAAGCAATGGCAAAATACCGGGAATCCGTGCTGCCAACATTGACTTTCCGGATCCGGGCGAGCCAACCAGCATAACATGGTGGCGGCCTGCTGCCGCGATCTCCAGTGCCCGTTTGGCGCGTTCCTGCCCTTTGACATCCCGAAAATCGCGATCTGTGGGTGCTGCAGAGACTTCCCCCGGTTCCGACGGTGAAATTGGCGACTGACCTGAGTAGTGTCGCACTACGTCAACAAGGCTTTTCGCGCCGATAACCTGCGCACCACCAACCCAGGCGGCCTCGGCCCCAGATGCCGAGGGGCACAGCAGAACGCGGCCCTCTTCGGCAGCGGCCATGGCGGCGGGCAAGGCGCCCACGACCTGCACCAACGAGCCATCCAGCGACAACTCGCCCAGCGCAACAGTCCCTTCGGCGGCGTCAGATGGGACGATGTCCAATGCGGCCAACAGCGCCAATGCAATGGGTAAATCGAAATGGCTGCCCTCTTTGGGAAGATCGGCGGGCGACAGATTGATGGTGATGCGCTTTGATGGCAATGCGATAGCCATAGAGCTTAGCGCGCTACGAACCCGATCACGCGCCTCGGATACGGCTTTGTCTGGCAGGCCAACGACTGCAAAGGCCGGCATGCCGGGGGTAATGGCGCATTGGACTTCGACCAGTCGGGCCTCGACCCCCTGAAATGCAACCGTGTAGGCGCGCGATACCATGTTGGACCCTTGGTATGATTGACGAATAGTTAATCGCTAATCGGGCAGGGTTTAGGAATGATTAACGCAACCTTATTCAAACACCGGCCAGGGTGATTTTGGCAACTTCAATGCATATGGGTCAGGGTCATAAGTGACGTTATGAGCGGCACGCCGCCAATTCAGAACAGCCGGATCGCTTAGCAGCGTCGCGCAATAGGCGCTTGCGGCGTCACTGACGGGTAGCCCATAGCCAACGATACGGGCCGCAATTGGTGTATAAAACACGTCAGCCAATGAATATTCGCCAAACAGATAGGGCGTCTTGCTGTCTGAAACACTGCGGGCGTGGTTCCACAGGGTTTCAATGCGTGCCAGATCTGTTTGCACGGCCTCAGGCGGCTGAAAACCGACATGGCAATATTGCAATTGCATTGGGCAGGCATTGCGTAATGCACCAAAACCGGCGGTCATTTCAGCGCATAACCAACGCGCTGTGGCACGTGCCGCAGGATCGGTTGGCCACAGGTTCGCCGATGGGTGGCGTTCAGCCAGCGTTTCAGCGATTGCCAGGCTTTCACCGATTACGGTTCCTTCCGGGGTGCGCACGGCGGGGACCAGCCGGGCGGGGGCCAAAGGTGCCATATCGTCTGCCATTGTACCGGAATAAAGGCCAACAAGATGGGTATGGCAAGGGATGTCGAACTTTTCAAACATCAGCCAGCCACGCAGCGACCAGCTGGAAAACATGCGGTCGCCGATATATAAATCATAGGTCATATGACCTGTTTAGTAGTGGTCGTGATTTACAGTAAAACGCAGAATTGTGGGCGTATCCATCACGCAAGGTGATTGATACGCCCGGTGTTCCAACCGTCTTTGCCGCAAATCAGCTCGGTCACGGACAGATTGTCGATGCGATGCGAAAACGCCTGTTCTGCGGTCAACCGTTCGGCGCGCTGCACTTGGGTCAGGATTGCTCCGAAATGGGCAACGATGATTAGATCCTGTCCGATATGGGCGGCGATCAGGGCATCAATGGCCGCGTTGACACGGGCACATACCTCATTCCAGCTTTCACCATTGGGTGGCCGGACGTCACCGGGCGTTTCCCAATATGCGCGGATCAGGTCGGGGGTATCGGCCTCGACTTCGCTGAAATTGCGCAGCTCCCACGCGCCGAAATTGATTTCGCGCAGGTCGACATGATGGGGCAGGCGGGTCCGGTTTTGCTGGATGGCATCGGCGGTGGCGGCTGCTCGGGACAGGTCAGACGAAATGACGATGCCGTTCGCGGGCAGATGCGCCGAGAGGCGGGCAATGGCGGCCGTATCGCTTAGATCGGCGGCAAGGTCGGACCAGCCCACCATGGATTTGGCATGGGTTGGGCCGTGCCGGACAAGGTGCAGGCGGGTCATCGAAGCTGTCCCTTAAGCGTATTGGGCAAGCCGGCTGTGACCTGCACCACCAGATCAGCCTGTGCGGCGAGGGCGATATTCAGCCGCCCTTGTGCTTCGCGGAATCTGCGCGACAATGCGTTATCGGGCACGATGCCATGGCCAACTTCGTTTGAAACGATGATACAGGGGGCT
>JAHRVZ010000079.1 GCA_019090405.1 Paracoccaceae bacterium | reverse complement strand
TCGCGGCCACTTTGATTGTTTCAGCCACGCTGGCCCCGGCCATGCCCAAAAGACTTAGTGATGCCGCTCCGGCAATCACAGTTCTGCGCAAAACCTTGCTCGCTATGTTCATTCCTTGTCCCCCTGGATTGATAATGATGTGACGCAAGGGAAGCACTAATTTACCAAATGGTCAAATATTTTCAAACCCTGAGCGGCCCGTAACAGGACCACTGCCCGATTCTTATGCGTGCAGAACTGCCCTTAACCGTAGGATTAGCCATCGCCTGACTGATACGGCAAAAGGCTTTCAGCAAATGTTTCGATGAATTCAAGCGTGACAACCGACAGGGTTTTGGCAATCGGACGAAGGATCGAAAGTTTATGTGACACCTCTGGCAGAAACGGGCGCATTTCCAGACCCATATCGGCATATTGCACAGCATCAAGTTCACTGACCACAGATACGCCGGCCCCCTGAGACACCATCATGCAGGCAGCCGTAAATTGACGCGTTTCAATCCAGGACGGCAGAGCCACACCATAATCCACAAACGCCTGATTGAGATCAGAATAAAACGCACTGCCCCGCCGCGTGTGAATCAGTTTTTCGCCGATAATATCTTCGGGCCAAATTTCAGATTTTGCAGTGAATTGATGCCCCTTGGGAAAGATGCAGACCGACCTCAGCCTGATATTCTGGCTTTCAGTTGCCGGGTGGCCGGTAAATCCATCGGTGATACCACAGTCGTATTGTTCGCCAATGATCCATTCCAAAATCCTTTCCGGGCGGTCAGGTTCAAGCGTCACTGTAACCGCAGGACGGTTTTTCAGGAACTGCATCAGAACGCCAGGTAGATGGCTGGTTGCAAAACCCGGCAGGCAGGCAATACGCAAGTGCCCGGCAGTGCGCGCAGTTAGATCGCGGCTTAGTTCTTCGATATGTTGCAACCCGTCCAGCACCCGCGTTACTTCGCTTAGCAAATAGCGGGCTTCCTGAGTCGGCACCAACTGGCCACCCTTGCGTTCAAACGGCTCAAATCCAACTGATTTCGCAAAGCTGGACAACAGGCGGCTGACAGCCGGTTGTGAGACATTCAGATGTCGGGCTGCCCGGGTCATGCTGCCCAATCGGGCCACGGCCTGAAACGCTTCGAGCTGTCGTAATCTTAATGCCAATCCATGCCCCTATCTCATTTAGCTTTGCCATTTCAGGCTGCTTTATAACACTATGTTATATATCCTGTCATAAAACTTTTAATTGCATTATTTTTTTGACCGTGCTCACTTAGGGACGCTGGGATAGCTCTGAACTGCTTGGGGCTGCCAAACGAACATTCTGCCAAGGAGGATATCATGGCATTTAGAACTCTTGCGTGCGCTTCGGCGGCTGCATTTACGTTGTTGTCAACATCGGCATTTGCACAAACGGAAATTCAATGGTGGCACGCGATGAGCGGCGTCAACGGTGAGCGGGTCAACAAAATTGCTGAGGACTTTAACGCCACTCAATCCGACTATAAATTAGTGCCAACCTACAAAGGTAACTACACCGAAACATTGACTACCGCTGTTGCCGCATTCCGCGCCAAAGAACAGCCGCATATTGTTCAGGTGTTTGAAGTTGGCACAGCGACGATGATGGCCGCCAAAGGCGCGGTCTATCCAATTGAACAGTTGATGAAAGACGCCAACGAACCCTTTGACAAAAGCGACTATTTGCCTGCGGTGATCTCGTATTATCAGACGCCAGAGGGTGATTTGCTGTCGATGCCTTTCAACAGCTCGACACCAGTTCTGTGGTACAACAAGGACGCGTTGGATGCAGCCGGTGCTGACATTCCTGTCACTTGGGATGACATGCAGGCGGCGTCAGCCAAGATGGTTGAAAACGGCATGAATTGCGGCTTTTCGTTTGGCTGGCAGTCATGGGTGATGATCGAAAACTTCTCGGCCTGGCACAATCTGCAGATGGGCACTGAACAAAACGGTTTCGCCGGGTTTGACACCACGTTCACCTTTAACAATGACGCAGTCGAGGCCCGTCTGGCCGCAATCGCCGACATGGGGCTTGAAAAACAATTCGTTTACGGGGGCCGTCGCGGTGACAGCCTGCCTTTGTTCCAGAATGGTGAATGTGGCATGTGGATGAATTCATCCGCCTATTACGGAAGCATCAAAGACGTTGACTTTGCGTTTGGTCAGACCATGTTGCCGCTGGATACCAGCGTTGCGGACGCGCCGCAAAACTCGATCATTGGGGGCGCTACTTTGTGGGCTTTGACCGGGCATCCCAAAGATGATTACGTCGGTGTGGCCAAGTTCATGACCTACCTGTCTTCGCCCGAAGTTCAGGCCTGGTGGCATCAGGAAACCGGCTATGTGCCGATTACCACGGCTGCCTATGAACTGTCGCAAAAGCAAGGGTTCTATGAGAAGAATCCGGGCACCGACACAGCAATCAAACAACTGAGCCTGAACACACCAACCGCCAATTCACGCGGTGTTCGGTTTGGTAACTTTGTTCAGATCCGTGATGTGATCAACGAAGAAATGGAAGCGCTTTGGGCCGGTGACAAAACCGCCCGCG
>JAHRVZ010000009.1 GCA_019090405.1 Paracoccaceae bacterium | reverse complement strand
GGCAAAACAAACGCGTCAAACCAGCCGATTACCGTCCAGATCAGCCAGATTGTCAGGCTAACCGGGGCGATGACCACAATGCCAGTCAGAAATGACGACCTAAGTCGGGCAAAAATGCCTGGGCGGCGCTTTGTTTCTTCGTCAAATGGGCTGGTCATTTTTGGTCCGTCTGTTGCCTTAGTGTTTAGTTAAGTGTTTTGCAGGCGGGCTACAATGGGCAGGGTTTCAAAGGTTGAATTGGCTAAGGTCACGGGCAATGTTCGCTGCCAGCCGGGCGTTGTTTCGCACCAGAGCAATATTGGCCACAAGGGATTGGCCATCAGTCAGCTCAAATATGCGCTGTAGCAGGTAGGGGGTGACGGCTTTGCCGGTAATGCCACTCTGGTCGGCTTCGGATTGGGCCTGAGCAATGAGTGGAGACAGGGTTTCCGAGGCAATTTCGTCGTCTTTTGAAATTGGGTTGGCGATCAGTTGGCCGCCGGGCAGGCCAAGGGCCGCGCGCGTCGCGTGGGCACGCGCAATCGCCGCCGTACTGTCCATACGTAAAGGCGCGTCAAACGATGAGGTGGCCGACCAGAAGGCCGGGAACGCGTCTTGCCCGTAGGCAATGACCGGTACGCCTAGCGTTTCTAAAACCTCTAGCGTTTTGGCAGTGTCCAGGATGGCTTTGGACCCGGCGGCGACCACCGTCACCGGCGTGGCCGCCAGTTCATGCAGGTCAGCCGAGATGTCAAACGAGGTTTCGGCGCCCTTGTGAACGCCGCCAATGCCTCCGGTTGCAAAAACTTTGATAGCTGCGTGATGTGCTGCGATCATTGTGGCCGCAACGGTTGTCGCGCCGGTGCCGCCCGTGGCCAGACAGGCGGCCAGATCGGCACGCGAGAGTTTGGCGACGTTTTGGGCCTGACCCAATGCGGTCAGCTGGTCCTGTTCAAGACCGATATGCAAAGCTCCATTTAGCACGGCAATGGTTGCCGGAACTGCCCCGGCATCGCGGATATCCTGTTCAACCTGAGCCGCGACTTTGATGTTCTGCGGATAGGGCATGCCGTGGGTGATTATGGTGCTTTCCAAGGCAACCACAGGTGCGTTGGTCAACCGCGCGTTGGCGACTTCGTTTGAGAATTTGAGATCAATCACATTGGTGTCTCCCCTGAAACGAAACTTGCCGCTGCCAAAAGTGCGCGGTTCAGCGCTGTGTCTCGATCAGCACCAGTGGATTCTGCCGCAATATGGGCGGCCATAAAGGTGTCGCCAGCCCCGGTGACTCGGGTGACAAGAACCGCAGGTGGGGTTTGGGTGATGGTATGGTTTGCGTCGGCTTCGGTGGCGCTTTGGCCGCCATCGGTGACCAGAACCCGCCGTGCACCGCGTTGCAGCAGACCGGCGGCGGCGGCCTCAGAGCTGGTGAATTCGGTTTGGCACAACAGCCCGGCCTCTTCCAGATTGACGTAAAGTGTGGCGCGATGGTGGTTGAGGAACGGCAGCAACCGTTCCGCTTTGCCCGGAGAGGCAGGCGCGACGCGCAGGTCGGCGGCGGCAAAACCCGCACTTTTTGAGATGTGTTCAAGCAAAGCCAGCGTCAGGTTGCCATCCAGAGCAATCGGCCCCTTATAGGGTGTTTTTGCGTCACCCAGATCGCCATTGAACAATGGGCGCAGGATTTTGTCACCGGCGGCTTCCAGTGAATGCGCGTCGGCAATCGCCGCAATCAAACCATTGGCGCCTTCGACGGCCATATATCGGTCTGTGGGCAAATCGTCCGAGCGATATATATGCCGGGTCTCAAGGCCCAGACCCTCGCAGGCCCGTACAAGTTCGTGGCCTTCGGCATCCTGACCAATAGCGGTCAACAGAATTGGTTTCATTCCAAAGCGCGCCAGTGTCATGGCGATATTCATGGCAACGCCACCGGGCAGGCGACTGATGCGCCCCGGAACGTCCGATCCCTGACGCATATGGCTGGCAGAGCGGCCAATAACGTCCCAAAGGACACTGCCGATACATAGGATTTGGGTGGGTGGTGCTGTGTCCATGCCGGGTATGTGCCGCCATTTTGCGATTTGTGCAAGCATCTGTAGCGGCTAAGGCGTGGCGAATGTCATTGCGGCCCAAAGGGATTCCCAAACCGCATCCGTCTCATAGGTGGGTTCGCGCAGGATGACGGCGTCCAGAAGATAGGTATGGCCCGCGTTTACCGGGATCACGGCGACCCCTTTTGCATCGGTTCGCAGATTGGTTATGACAACACCGTCGTCTGGCGCGCGGGCGAACACTTCGATCAAGGCGTTGGCGCGGGGTTTACCCTGATACAGCAGCAATACCGAAAACCCCTTTGACAGATCATCAGTGTATGGATTGGCCAAAGCCACAAATTCGGTTTCCATGCCGCTGGCAGCGTCAGAACCATGGGCATTTCCAACACCAACAAGAGATTTGGCAAAACGCCGGTAGACCTCTTTGAATCCCTCTTGCGGTAGTCCGCGCGCCGTATGACGTTTTATAGCCTCTGGAAAACCTTTGTGATTGGCAAATTTGCGAAATTTTTTCCACTCGGAATAAGTGAGAGTAGATTCTGTGGTTTCATGCAGGATGACCAGCAATCCATCTTGCGCAGCTACAGTCTGTAAGGCCGGTATATCACCCAGACGTGCCTGTATCGCGATTGCCTTGCCATCCTGGATCAACTCGAACCGTTCTGTGCGATTGGCGAAATAGGCCAGCTCTCTGCCAGCAAATTTCTGGCCATTGCGTAAATCGGCGAGCAGGGGGGCGCCGGTTTGGACTTGATATTCCTGTGGTTCAATCCAAAACTCATGCGCGATGGCGGATGCTGCGATAAGCGATATGATAATCGCAGGTAATATGGGGCGGAACAACATGGGCAGAACCTTGATTCAGTTGGGTTTTAGACTGTGCTTTGTGGCCTTGTTGTCAACCCTGTGCCTGTTGCGCCCGCCAATGGCCCGCGCGCACGAAGTGATGCCGACCATTGCTGATTTGACCGTGACCGATGGTCATTTGACGTTGGAATTGCGCCTGAATGTCGAGGCGTTTGTGGCCGGTATCAACCTTGATGGTATGGACGATACCGATGCGTCGGATCAATCCGCAACCTATGACGCGCTGCGTGCGATGGATGAGGCTCAGCTTGCGCCAATGGTTCAGGAATTTGCCGAAATCTGGGTAAAACAAATTGTTGTGATGGCGAATGGTCCGGTGACGTTGAAGGTTGCCGACATAATAGTTTCCGACGTTGGGGCGCTGGATCTGCCAAGGGCCAGTTTTTTGGTAGTGACCGGTCAAATTCCGCCAGAGGCACAGCAACTGACGCTGACCTGGCCGAAAGGCGCCGGTAATATGGTGTTGCGACAGCAAGCTGTGGAGGAACCGTTTACGGGCTATGTCGAGGCTGGCAAAACCACAGCTTTGATCCCGATTGACGGTGGCGTGAAACAAACCAGTGGCGAGGTTTTCGTCAGGTATATACCGATTGGCTTTGACCACATCATTCCCAAGGGGCTGGATCATATCCTGTTTGTGCTGGGGCTGTTTTTCCTCAGCGCGCGGCTTGGTCCGTTGTTGTGGCAGATCAGCGCGTTCACACTGGCGCATACGGTGACACTGGGTCTGGGCGCGCTGGGCTGGATCAACGTTCCGGCAGGCATAGTCGAGCCGTTAATCGCGGCTTCGATCGTTTATGTGGCGGTTGAGAACATACTGGTGGATACGCTTCACAAATGGCGCATCGTGGTGATCTTTGGATTTGGGTTGCTGCATGGGCTGGGCTTTGCGTCGGTGCTGGGCGAGGTGGGGCTGCCGGCCGGTCAGTTTATCCCGGCATTGATCGGGTTTAATGTCGGGGTCGAGTTAGGCCAGCTAAGTGTGATTTTGCTGGCGTTTTTGGCTGTGGGTTTGTGGTTCAGGCACAAACCCTGGTATCGCAAGCGCATTTCGGTTCCGGCCTCAGTTATTATTGCGTTGATTGGGGCATTTTGGTTTGTTCAGCGGCTGATTTAGCACCGATCACCGCATCGCGGCGATCAATTCCGACAGAGTGGCCTGTGGGTCGTCCGTTGACCAGATTTCATCGCCAATACCGAAAAAGTCGGTGATCGGGGCAAGGTCTGTTATCAATGCCTGCGTTAGCCCGCCCTCGGCGACAACCGGAACTTCGACCACATCGGACCACCATTGAAACAGGTCTTTTTCGGCAACTGTTCCATCCCCCAGGGGCGAGGCTCCGACTGGGCCAAAGCTGATGTAATCGGCACCTGATTCTCCGGCTGACAGACCGTCATGGCGCAGGGCACCGCAAAAGCTGCCGACAATGGCCTCTGGATTTAGGGATTTGCGCGCAAAGCGAACGGTGCGGGCAGCGTCAGTCAGGTGCACGCCGTCCAGACCCAGACGTTCGACCATCAGCACATGATCGGTAATCACAAGGGCCACGTCACGCGCATGGGCGACTTCGCGCAGGGTATCGGCCGCGCGCGACACGTCGCTTTCGTCTTTGCTGGCCATATCAAGGCGCAGGCAGGCAATGTCGGTTGAATCAAGAACCCGCGCCAGAATATCGGGGTAGGTTTCAAGATCAAAAGCCGGCGGTGTAATCAGATAAATTTGCGGCTGCTCAATGTCGTCCATGGGGTGGATCCTTGCGTGATTTGATGTGGTGTACCGAATTTCGCGGTCGGGTAAAAACTTTTTTGCTTTCGGCGGGGATATTTTTGAACAAAAGAAAGGGGTGGGTTGCTCTGATACGGTGAGAAGATTACAGCAAGGCCGACCTTGTTGGAGAGAGATACGCATGCCAAGTGAACAGCCGCAACCTGCCTTTGTGCTGGTGCGCCCGCAAATGGGCGAAAACATCGGTGCGGCGGCGCGGGCGATGTGGAATTTCGGTTTGGACCGGATGCGCATTGTGGCGCCGCGTGATGGCTGGCCCAACCCTGCGGCGGATGCGATGGCCAGCGGCGCCGGGCGGTTGCTGGATGAGGCCGGGCTATATGGGTCGGTTGCTGACGCGGTTGGCGATTGTTCGTTTGTGTTCGCAACCACCGCACGTGAGCGGGATCTGACCAAGCCGGTGTTCAGCCCCGAACAGGCGATGACGATGGCGGCCGAAAAGACTGCTGCCGGGGAAAAGGTGGCGGTGATGTTTGGCCCGGAACGCTCTGGGCTTGAGAATGAAGACATCGCCCGCGCCAATGCGATCATATCAGTGCCGGTCAATCCGGTGTTTGCCTCGCTTAATCTGGCGCAATGTGTGCTGTTGCTGGGCTATGAATGGCAGCGGCAGGCAGGCGAAGTGGTGGCCGAGGTGATGGATCTGCGCAAATCCGACTGGGCCACGGGCGTCGAGATGGAAAAACTGGCACAACATTATGAACAGCGGTTAGCAGACGCCGGGTTCTTTTACCCCGTTTCCAAAGCGGAAAGCATGAAGGTCAATCTGCGCAACCTATGGTCACGCATGCCTCTGACACGTGCAGACACACAAATACTGCATGGTATCATGCGGCAGATGGTTCGTTGGAAAGAACGCGGTGATTAGAAAGCTGCGACTAACCTGTCTGGACGCGCGCAACGCTGGGCAATAAGGTCCCGGAAATAAGAGATTGAGGTCAGCCATGAGCGGCAAGCGAAACATCTTTGAAGAAGTCTCGGACGAGGCGCAGACGGTTCAGACCGGTATGATTGATAAGGGTCGGGGCGGGCGTGCAACCGGTGTGCGTATCTGGCTGATGCTATTGTTCGCTTTGGTCGTCGTGATGATCGTGGTTGGCGGGTTAACCCGACTGACCGACAGCGGGCTAAGCATCACCGAATGGCGGCCCCTGACCGGGGCGATCCCTCCAATGTCCGAGGTGGAATGGCAGTCCGAATTTGAGAAGTATCAGAAAATAGATCAGTTTCAAATTCTGAACGAATGGATGCAACTGTCGGATTTTAAACAGATTTACTGGTGGGAATGGGGCCATCGTCAATTGGGCCGCGTTATTGGCCTTGTCTGGTTCCTTGGCTTTTTCGGCTTTTTGGCGACGCGGGCTATCCCTACGGGATGGACCGGGCGGTTGCTGTTGGTGGGTGCTTTGGGCGCGGCTCAGGGGGCGATTGGCTGGTGGATGGTGGCATCAGGTGTGACACAAGGCGAAGGCATGACCCACGTTGCCAGCTATCGCCTTGCGGTGCATCTGGGGCTGGCCTTTGTTATTCTGGGCTTTATCGGCTGGTACATCATGATGCTGGGCCGCGGCGATCGCGCGCTGATGCAGGCGCAACGCGTGCGCGAGACCAAGTTGTTTGGCCTGTCCACCGGGCTAATGCACTTTGCATTCCTTCAAATCCTGATCGGAGCATTGGTCGCTGGAATTGATGCAGGTCGCAGTTTCACCGACTGGCCCTTGATGGGCGGGCAGCTGATTCCTATGGATGCGATGGTGTTTGAGCCCTTTTGGCGCAACTTTTTTGAAAGCCCCGGTCTGGTGCAGTTCATTCATCGCGGTGTCGGTTATCTGTTGCTGGCCTTTGCGGTTGTGGTCTGGCTGCGGGCCCGCAAAAGCCCGAATCCAACGACGCGACTGGCCTTTAATATCGCATTTGCCATGCTGCTGTTTCAGATCATTCTGGGCATTTTCACTGTCCTATATGGCGCTCCGTGGCAGATTGCGATCCAGCATCAGATCGTTGCCATCGGCCTTTGGGTCGCCATCTTGCGGGCGCGTTTTCAGGCGGCCTATCCCCAAATCACATCTGTACGAGGAACCACAGCATGAGTGCTTATGACGAATTGATGGCCTATCAACGCGACACCTCGGCTTTGGCGCAGATTTCCGGGCGATTGGGCTGGGATCAGGAAACCATGATGCCAAGGGAAGCCGCCGAACAGCGCGGCGCAGAAATGGCCGCAATCGAGGCCGTGCAGCATGCGCGCCGATCCAACCCACAAGTGGGTGAATGGCTTGAAACGGCGAAAGCAACCGATGACGTGGGGCGTGCGCAACTGCGTGAAATTCGCCGTGCCTATGAACGGGCCAACAAGGTTCCGGCTGATCTGGCACGCGCCATTGCACAAATAACGTCTGAGGCGCAGGGCAAATGGGCCGCCGCACGCGCCGACGAAGATGTAGCCAGCTTTTTGCCAGTTCTGGCCGAGGTCGTGAACCTGAAACAACAGGAAGGCGCTGCTTTGGCCGCCGGTGGGGATATTTATGATGCCATGCTGGCGGATTATGAGCATGGCACCAGTGGCACAGAGATTGGCGCGATCTTTGACGCCATGCGCCCGCGATTGGTGGCATTGCGCCAAGCTGTGTTGGACAAACCAGCGCCCGCCGACGTTCAGGGGCCGTTTGACACCGGCAAACAGATGCGCCTGTCGCGTGAACTGGCGCGCAAGTTCGGCTATGATTTCAAACGTGGACGGCTGGATAAGGCCGTGCATCCGTTCAGTTCCGGAAGCGGATCAGACGTGCGCATTACCACGCGGACCAATCCGGACGATCCATTCAACTGTTTCTATTCCACCATCCATGAGGTCGGCCATGCCTGTTACGAATTGGGGATCAATCCGGCCTATGCGCTGACACCATTGGGGCAGGGCGTGTCGATGGGTGTGCATGAAAGCCAAAGCCGGATTTACGAGAACCAATTGGGCCGGTCACGTGCATTTACCGGCTGGATGTTTGACCAGATGACGGATGTGTTTGGTGATTTTGGAATCGCCGATGCAGATGAGTTTTATGCCGCTGTAAACAAGGTCTCAAACGGCTATATCCGCACCGAGTCTGACGAAGTGCAGTATAACCTGCACGTCATGCTGCGCTTTGATCTTGAAAGGGCATTGATGTCGGGCGATCTGGCGGTTGATGATCTGGAAACCGCCTGGAACGATCAGTTTCTTGCTGATTTCGGCTATAAAGTGGACAAACCATCCAATGGCTGTCTACAGGATGTGCATTGGTCTGTTGGGTTGTTCGGCTATTTCCCGACCTATGCCCTGGGCAATGTCTATGCGGGGTGCCTGTACGAGGCATTGCAGACGGCGGTTCCGTCTTTGGAGCGCGATCTGGCGACCGGCGATACCAAGGCTGCCACCACATGGTTGCGCGAAAACCTGCAAACACATGGCGGGCTATATGCACCGCGCGAGGTGATCAAGCTGGCCAGTGGGGTTGAGCCGGGTGAGGGGCCGTTGCTGGATTATCTTGAGGCAAAGTTTGGTGGGATTTACGGATTGTAGAACATGTTTTTGCGCAGTTTTGCGTTCGTTTTGGCCAGTTCCTTGCCCTAAATACTGGCGGGACTGGTCTGCATTGCACAGCTACATGTTTGCGCCATTTACAACCTGAATCCGATCTGACAACTTGTGAAAAAATACGCCGCATTTTGGTACAGTATCTTGTTTGGCACCCAAATTGCCGCTGATTGCAAAGAACGGTATCTCGTCTCAAGACGCGTTAGGATATTCCAAAATGATAAGTATTCCTCAATATAAGCCTCAGAATGTATTTAAGGCCAATGCGCTGCGTCTTGTTTCCAAACGCTACAAAATCCGTTCAGCTATTGGCCGGGAACCTGAACCGATCAGACGTGTCTTTAGAAGCTGTTTGATGACCAAAGACAAAAAACTGTTGTTTGTGAAGAATTGTAAAGCCGGGTCTACGGCCATTTCTCAATTAATTGTGCGCTACTCGACAGGCGAAGCATCTGATGATGTTCACAACCACAGAGAAGGCGTATATCTTGGTGAGAACGACTATTTTGATATCCGCCAAGGGTTTGATAATAAATCAACTTATTGCTTTTCAATGGTTCGCAACCCCTATGACAGACTGACATCAGCCTACAAAAATATATTCGTAGACAAAAAAAATGCTGGCGTTTACTCACGCAACCTTCCTGCATTAACTGACCGGGGTTACAAAGTTGACGGCGATTTAGTTCACAATTTCGAAGTCTTTGTGGATTTTGTCGATGAGGCTCTTTCAGATTCCCATCTGAATTGTAACCAACATTGGCGCGAACAACATATTAGCATTGGAAACACCTATTTACCGATTGATTTAGTCGCAAAATATGAAAACTATAATGATGATATTCAACATGTTTTCAATTCGGCCGGTTTGGGTGCCTATATTTCAACAATCGACCTGAACCAAAAGTACAATCCATCCTCACGCGTGGACCTTGGCGTTTCTGCTACTCTTAAACGCAAGATTGAAAAAATATACGCTAAAGATTATGAGATTTTTGGATATTAGACGGAAAAAGCGGTGTTGGATGCGTGTGGCTGAAACTGCATAATTTCACACATTTTCAGCCACTTAGCTTTAGTTTCTCATCAACTTTCCATCAACTTTCATCTTCTTCATCCCCTTGATCCGCGATCCAGGCGACGCTGACGACTTCTTCGTTTTTGCCGGTGTTAAAGACTTTGACGCCCCCGGCACTGCGCGAACGGAACGAAATGCCTTCGACCGGCACCCGGATTGACTGACCCTTTGAGGTGGCCAGCATGATCTGGTCGTCCATTTCCACCGGGAAGGACGCGATCAGCGTACCGCCCCGCATGGCGCGGTCCATTGCCGCCACGCCCATACCGCCGCGTCCACGGACCGGATAGTCGTGGGATGAACTGAGTTTGCCTGACCCGCCAGCGGTAATCGTCAGGATCAGGTTTTCAGCTGCCGACATCTCGGCATAGCGTTCCTGAGATATCGTTGCCATTGCGTTGGCGTTATCATCTTCTTCCAGCTCGGCATCATCCGCCAGCCCCGCCACCGCGCGGCGGCGTTTAAGGTAAGCGGTGCGTTCGTCCGCTGTGGCGTCAAAATGGCTGATGACGGACATCGACACGACTTCGTCTTTGCCGTTCAGGCGGATCCCGCGCACCCCGACCGATGAGCGGCTGTTAAATACGCGCACTTCGGTGGTTGGGAACCGGATCGCACGACCCGACGTGGTGACCAGCATCACATCGTCATCTTGCGAACATATGCGCGCGTTGATCAGGCGGGTGCCTTCATTGTCGCCCTCAAACTTCATGGCGATTTTGCCGTTGCGTTTGACGTTGGTGAAATCGGACAGACGGTTGCGCCTTACCGAACCTGCCGAAGTCGCAAAGACAATCTGCAAGTCAGCCCATTCTTCTTCGGGTACATCCACCGGCATGATCGCGGCCACCGAAACCCCCGGAGGGATTGGCAGAATATTGACAACAGCCTTACCCTTGGCGGTGCGTCCACCTTGGGGCAGACGCCAGGTTTTCAGTTTGTAAACCATGCCTTCGGTGGTGAAGAACAACAATTGCGTATGGGTGTTGGCCACAAAGAGGGTGGTTACGACGTCCTCTTCTTTGGTCTGCATGCCCGACACGCCTTTGCCGCCACGCCGTTGCGCACGGAAATCAACCAATGGGGTGCGTTTGATATAGCCACCGGATGTCACGGTCACGACCATGTCTTCACGTTCGATCAGGTCTTCGTCGTCCATATCACCGGACCAGTCAACGATTTCGGTGCGGCGCGGCACGGCGAACTGGTCGCGAACATCCTGAAGCTCATCGCGGATGATGCCCATGATGCGATCGCGTGAACTTAGGATTTCAAGGTATTCCTTGATCTTGGCAGCCAGTTCACGAAGTTCATCAGTGACTTCTTTGACGCCGATCTGGGTCAGGCGTTGCAGACGCAGTTCCAGAATGGCGCGGGCTTGCGTCTCGGACAGGTTATAGGTGCCGTCGTCATTTGCGGTATGGGTCGGATCATCAATCAGCGCGATATATTCAAGGATCGGACCGGCAGGCCAGCGCCGGGTCATCAGTTTTTCGCGGG